>JABGUA010000213.1 GCA_018646825.1 Piscirickettsiaceae bacterium | reverse complement strand
ATTTCTGCTTCATCACGTACCCCCCCTAAGGCCATTCGGGTATATTTCCGGTTGGTCGCACGTGCAATAGATTGTGCAACAGACGTTTTACCAACGCCCGGTGGCCCCACTAGGCATAGGATTGGACCTTTGGCTTTTTTTACACGCTGTTGTACTGCTAAATATTCAAGAATGCGTTCTTTGACCTTCTCAAGACCATAATGATCCTCATCCAGTATTTGTTCCGCCTTATCTAGACTTTGATGAACACGTGATCTTTTTTTCCAGGGTAAGTCAGTTAACCATTCAATATAGTTTCGAACAACGGTTGCTTCTGCAGACATCGCTGACATCATTTTGAGTTTTTTAAGCTCTGACTCGGCCTTGGTATTGGCCTCAGCCGGCATATTTGCTTTGGTGATACGATCTGTCAGTTCTTCAATTTCATTGCCGCTATCGTCGTATTCTCCCAACTCTTTCTGAACAGCTTTCATTTGCTCATTCAAATAATATTCGCGTTGGCTTTTTTCCATCTGCTTTTTAACACGGCTTCGAATCCGCTTTTCAATGTGTTGAATGTCAATTTCCGACTCAAGGAATACCATGAGTTTTTCAATGCGTTCATTGAGATTATCGATTTCCAGCAAATGTTGCTTGTTTTCTAATTTCAATGTCATATGGGCAGCAACGGTATCAGCCATACGTGCCGCTTCATCAATACCCGATAAAGAGGCAATCACTTCAGGTGGGATTTTTTTATTCAATTTTACGTATTGTTCAAACTGACTGAGTAGTGAGCGCATAAGAACATCAGCTTCACGTTCTTCTGGCTCTTCTGTGATAAGTTCAACCGCATCGGCTTTTAAGTAATCACCTTCATTATCAAAGCCCGACACTTTAGCCCGTGATATTCCTTCGACTAGTACTTTGACGGTACCATCAGGCAGTTTTAACAGTTGTAAGATATTAGCTAACGTACCAATTTCATACAAATTACTGGCATCCGGTTGCTCTTCGGTAGAGTCTTTTTGAGCAATCAACAAAACTTGTTTGTTTTCATCCGTGGCGACTTCAAGTGACTTTATTGAACGGTCACGGCCAACAAATAGCGGAATCACCATATATGGATAAACAACAACATCCCTCAAGGGTAAAACGGGTATTTCAATTATCGGGGTTGGTTCTGTTGCTTTTGTTTCTTTATCCATCTTTTTAGACCTCTGCAGCTTGGTGGGTTGCTCGAATTAGCACTCCCTGTTTCTTCATATATCACTATATGGAGACACATTAGAAATATTCAAGCAAATCGGCCTCAAAAAAGCCGATTTAAATGATAATTAAAGCCAGTTAGAACTCAACGGGATTTAACTATTATCACTCGCTGCTAAATCTGTCGTTTGGTCTTGATAAATCAATATTGGCGCATTTTCGCCTTTTACAACATTTTCATCAATCACCACTTTTGATACGTTTTCTGTTGATGGTAAATCAAACATCGTATCAAGTAACACGTTCTCGATAATGGATCTTAGTCCACGTGCACCCGTTTTACGTTCCATTGCTTTTTTGGCAATGGCTTTAAGTGCATCTTCTCTAAATTCAATTGTCGTCTCTTCCATTTCAAACATTTTTTGGTATTGTTTGGTTAAGGAATTCTTCGGCTCGGTTAAAATTTGGACAAGTGCGTCTTCATCGAGTTCCGTTAATGTCGCGACAACAGGAAGACGGCCCACAAACTCAGGGATTAAACCATATTGAATTAGATCTTCAGGTTCTACAGTCTTCAACATTTCAGACACATCGCGTTCAGTATCGATACTCTGCACTTCTGCAGAAAAGCCAATACCGCCTTTGTGAGACCGATTCCGGATTACTTTATCTAAACCCGCAAAGGCACCGCCACAAATAAAGAGAATTTTACTCGTATCAACTTGTAAAAACTCTTGTTGAGGATGTTTTCTCCCACCTTGAGGCGGAATCGATGCGGTAGTCCCTTCTATTAGTTTGAGTAATGCTTGTTGTACACCTTCACCTGAAACATCACGCGTGATAGATGGATTATCTGATTTACGTGAAATTTTATCTATTTCATCGATATAGACAATGCCCGTTTCCGCTTTCTCGACATCGTAATCACATTTTTGAAGTAATTTTTGAATGATGTTTTCAACGTCTTCACCAACATAACCTGCCTCAGTTAATGTCGTGGCATCCGCCATTGTGAATGGCACATTAAGTTGACGTGCTAATGTCTCAGCTAATAATGTTTTACCACTTCCTGTTGGCCCAATAACTAAGATATTACTTTTTGAAAGTTCAACATCATCATATTTTTGAGCTCCAAAACGTAGTCTCTTGTAGTGATTATAAACAGCAACAGATAAGACCCGCTTGGCCTTTTCCTGCCCAATCACATAGTTATCTAAAGCGGCATTAATTTCGCGTGGTGTGGGGAGGTGTTCTTGTTCTTCCTCTGGTGAAACTTCTAACAGTTCCTCGCGAATAATGTCATTGCACAAATCAACACATTCATCGCAAACAAAGACAGAAGGACCTGCAATCAGTTTTTTAACTTCATGCTGGCTCTTACCGCAGAAAGAGCAGTACAGTAATTTATCGTCGTTGTTATTGTCTTCACTCATTTTCAAACATCCCTCACATTCAAACTTTGTATCGGCCTATTATGCTTTTTCTTCAGGACGATTACTCAATACTGAGTCAATTAAACCATAATCTTGGGCTTGTTCACCATTCATAAAGTTATCACGGTCAGTATCTTTTTGAATTTGTTCAATATCTTGGCCGGTATGTTTAGCAAGAATTCCGTTTAAGCGCTCACGAATAGATAAGATCTCTTGGGCATGGATTTCTATATCTGAAGCTTGGCCTTGAAAGCCGCCTAGCGGCTGATGAACCATGATGCGTGAGTTAGGTAAACAGTGACGTTTTCCAGGCTCGCCACCGGCTAATAAAACAGCGCCCATACTAGCCGCTTGCCCAATACACAAAGTACTGACATTCGGCTTGATGAACTGCATGGTGTCATAGATAGCCATCCCTGCAGTCACGGCCCCACCTGGCGAATTGATATAAAGGTGAATGTCTTTATCTGGGTTTTCTGATTCGAGAAACAGTAATTGGGCAACCACCAAGTTGGCCATATGGTCTTCGACTTGGCCAACTAAAAAAATGACACGCTCTTTTAAAAGGCGGGAATAAATATCATATGAACGCTCACCTCTTGAGGTTTGCTCTACCACCATTGGTACTAGTGCATTGTCTATATTTGGCATCGACTGATTAAGGATCATGTTAGTCATAGTTTTCCATTTCTGTCAGTTATAAAAACAAAATAACCCGCGCCCAATCAAATGAACGCAGGCTATCGTCTGTCTAGTACGAAGTGATTTTAGGCAGCGTTATTGGCGTTCATGACTTCGCTAAATGTTGATGCAGCTTCTTCAACTTTAACTTGTTCTAGTACGTGTTCAACGACCATATCTTCAACCACCATCATTTGGACTTCAGATAGTTTTTGTGGATCATTCATATAATAATTCACAACTTCTTCTGGATCTTCGTAGCTGCTTGCCATTAATTCAATGACCGCTTTTACGCTTTTTTCATCCGCTTGAATTTTATTGTCGCTGATAATCTTACCAATTAATAAGCTCAATGCAACACGTTGTTTAGCAGAATCTTTGAAGCCGTCCGTTGTAAATGGTATCCCTTCGATGTTAACGCCTTGTTGTTTCAAGTTATTTTTAGCTTGTTCCATCAAGTGTTCAGCTTCACGTTCAACCGGCGCTTCAGGTAATTCAACCGCATTTTTTTCAGTCAGCATATCCATCACTGCTTTTTTGTTCTTTTGCTTTAGCGCATTTTCAAGTTCACGTTCCATATTGGCCCGCACTTCTTTTTTCAATGCTGCCATGCCCGCTTCTACACCACATAAAGCTGCAAACTCTTTATCGAGCTTAGGTAGTTTTTTCTTAGCCACTGATTTTACTTTGACAGCAAATTCAGCTTCTTTCCCAGCTAATTCTTGTGCTTGGTAATCTTCTGGGAAGGTCACTTTAACCGTCGTTTCTTGATCAGCTTTTTTACCCATTAGTTGATCTTCAAAGCCGGGAATCATGTTACCAGACCCGATTTCAATCGCAACGTCTGTTCCCGTACCACCTTGGAAAGCTTCGCCATCGATAGTGCCAACGAAATCAACGACGATTTGCTCTTCTTCTTTTACACCACGCTTAAGGGGTTCCCATGTTGCACGTTGCTCACGCAATGTTTCTAGCATCTTATCAACATCAGTATCTTCAACCGTCGCTGTCACTTTTTCGACTTTAGCGCCTTTGAGGTTTACTTTTTTGATATCCGGGAAAACTTCATAAGTCATAACATAGACGAAAGACTCACCTTCTTCTTTCATGTCTTCTATTGACGGCCGGCTCGCTGGATTGATTTTTTCTTGTGTAAAGGCTTCTTGCATGCTGTTTTGAACAGCATTGACAATCACTTCACGTCGGGCTGAGGCGCCATGCATTTCAGCAACCATTTTCATTGGCACTTTGCCTGGGCGAAAGCCAGCAGCTTTGATACTAGGGCGAATCGCAGTTAAACGATCTTTTACAGTTTGCTCAATATTGGCATCTTCGACTGTCACCGTCATCCGGCGACCAAGTTCGCTGACATTTTCTACAGTAACTTGCATTCTTTACCTCAATTTGGGAGTTGAAACAGAGGCGATGTCTTCATCGCCTTTATTTCGAAATGGTACGAGAGGAGAGACTCGAACTCTCACAGGTTACCCCACTAGAACCTAAATCTAGCGCGTCTACCAATTCCGCCACTCTCGCATAATCGTTTTCAGGCTACAACCTGAAGAAAGTCGGCTATTATAAACGGGTATCCAATAGAAAACTAGCCTTCAAAGCTTAAAAACATGCTTTGTCTTTGAGCTCCTCGTCAAAGCCTTTGATATCTAACTCTTATATGCAAACGTAGTTTGCTCTATTCCGTTGTTTCATTGGCAATACCGTGTGGCACATGGCCTGTCGCCACATGCTGACGAGCAGAATCACAATGGCCTTGTTGGTCATCAAAGAAAATATCTGCTCCGAATGACTTTAAAAATGGTCCTTTGTCCATACCGCCCAAAAATATTGCTTCATCGATTCGAATACCCCAAGCACGCAATGTCCTTATAACCCGTTCATGTGCTGGCGCTGAACGCGCTGTCACTAAGGCGGTTCTTAATGGTGAATCATTATCGGGGAATTGCGTCTGTAGATGGTTCAGGGCTTTTAGAAACTCTTTAAAGGGCCCTCCACTCAGAGGGTCCTTGGCTGTTTGCTGTTCATTATCAGTGAACGCTTTCAGGCCCTGTTCTTTATATATACGCTCAGATTCATCTGAAAATAAGACGGCGTCACCATCAAAAGCAATTCTTAACTGTGGCTTATCACTTTTTGAGGTCTGACTCGCTTTAGAGGGCAAAATGGTTGCTGCCGCAATCCCTTCGCTTAATGCTTTTCTTACATCTTCTGGGCTTGTCGATAAAAACAAATTTGCACCGAAAGGCGCAACATAGCGATAAGGACTACTCCCTGATGTGAATACCGCCCGGCTTATCGCTAAGCCATGATGCTGTATTGAGTTGAAAACCCTCAAACCTGTATCAGAACTATTACGAGATAATAAAATAATCTCAACATTGGGCTTAGTATCAAGACTACCTTCATTCAAGGCCAATAATTTACGCACTAATGTAAAGGCGCCTCCAGGCGCAAGTGGCATATCTTCATTCTCAACCTGATATTCACAATAGGCTTGAGTTCCTTGTTCCTCATAGATGCGGTGACTTTCATCTAAGTCGAATAAAGCACGAGATGAAATTGCCACCACTAATGGCTTATCAGACATTTAGATCTCCTCACCAACTTTCGCAGCATGACCGTTTTTTCGAGCAATCCGCAATAGCTTATCCCATGCGAGTTGCGTTTGTTCTATTTGCTTAGGATGCAACCGTATTGATTTTAAATCATCAGCCAAAGAATCAAGTACTGACATCCCTTCTGGTTTACCTTTAGGAAAACTAGCATCGGCACTAAAAATAACACTATAAAAGACAGGAATACCGGGAGCTAAGCTCATTACTGCTTGTCGCGATGTTCTGATATGTCTTAGTGGGTTTGCAAACTTATAGCTGCGACCTTTAATTAATTGTGTCCATTGATCAATTTCTTCAGCACCAAAAAGGTCGCCACTGATTGGATAGGTTTCAACAATAAGAATTCCTTGCTCTAGAAGACGAAGTTGCTCTATTTCTAGTAAGCCACCGATACCGTCAGGAATAATAATGTTATCCACCTTGGACTTTGTCATTGGCGTTAATATTTTACTGATCTTATAGTCGCTACTTCTTCTGCGCTTGCCTATTGCCAACAAGATCAGAATTACGGCAACGGCAATCACCGACCCGATAACGAGATGAAGAATATTGATATTAACAGCCAAAATGCCTGATACCTTGGAAAGTGACTCCGCGATTATACGGACTCTTAACCTTGTGCGTTATGTAAAACAGGATCTTCATGGATAATGACCTCTGCATCGTCAAATAAAGCTGCAATTTCTTTTTCAACATTATCTGCGATAGCATGTGCCGAAGCCAAGCTTTGAGTCGCATCCAGTTCTAGATGTAATTGTACAAATACGCGTGTCCCTGAGCGGCGTGTTCTTAAATCATGGTATCCCAGTGCCTTTTCATGTCCTAAGACGATGTTAGCTATTTTCTCACGCTCTTCGTCTGCAATTTCATGGTCCATTAATAAATCGATCGATTCCTTGACGATTTGCCACGCACTATACAAAATAAAAACTGCAATACCTACACCAAAAATCGCATCGAAATAGCCCCAGCCATACACAGTTAAAAACAGCGCTACAATTACGCTGCCATTGACGAGTAAATCTGTTTTGTAATGTAAGGCATCGGCTTTAATGGCTGTCGAACCTGTTTTTCTGACTACATACTTCTGAAATGACAGTAATAATAAGGTCGCGGCAATTGAAAAAACCATGACACCAACCCCCACCTCTAAACCCGTCACCATATTTTTAGGGTTAATGATTCGACCAATGGCTTGTAATAATAGAAAGCCGGCTGAACCTGCTATGAATAAAGCTTGACCAATTCCTGAGAGTGCTTCAGCTTTACCGTGCCCAAAGCGATGCTCCTTATCTGCGGGTTCAAGCGCATGTCTCACTGCTATCAAGTTAATTACAGAAGCTAACACATCCAAACTTGAGTCCAATAATGTCGCAAGGATACTGACAGAGTCAGTCATAAACCACGCGATTATTTTGGCAAAAATCAAAACAACAGCGGTCGTGACTGAAGCATATGTTGCCCAGCGCATTAGCTTTGCGTTATCAGCTTGTTGAGGTAGCATCATCAGGACGGTATAGTGATTAAAGTTTCTTAATATTAACAAGGTTCTGTTTTAGTGCCTAATTACAACTACAGGTAAATTTATGTCGACCATCACGGTAAGCACCACACCCTTCGATGATCAAAAGCCCGGAACATCCGGCCTTAGAAAAAAAGTCACTGTATTCCAACAAGCGCATTATTTAGAAAATTTTGTGCAATCGACGTTTAATGCACTCGATGACAAAGCAGGTAAAACTATCGTCATCGGCGGTGATGGCCGGTTTTACAACGCAGAAGCCATTCAGGTTATTTTAAAAATGGCCGCTGCAAATGGTTTTAGTCGTGCCATTGTGGGTCAGCATGGTTTGCTTTCAACGCCAGCGGCATCACACCTCATCAGAAAAAACAACGCTTATGGAGGACTCATTCTATCAGCCAGCCACAACCCTGCTGGACCTGATGGTGATTTTGGGATTAAGTATAATATTGGCAATGGTGGCCCTGCACCAGAAGGCATTACTGATGCTATTTTTGCTAATACTGCCGTAATAGAAAACTATCAAATTGCGAATTTAGACGACATCAAGCTTGATGTCATCGGGACAACAGTTTTAGGTGAAATGAGTGTGGATATCATTGACCCTGTTGTTGACTATATTGCACTAATGGCAGACTTGTTCAATTTTGACGCCATTAGACAACTCATTGCCCGTGAAGACTTTAGTTTTTGCTTTGATGCAATGCATGCCATTACAGGGCCCTATGCGACTGCACTGTTTATGAATGAGCTTGGCGCTGCACCTGGGTCTGTTATTAATGGCGTCCTACTCTCTGACTTTGGTGGTGGTCACCCAGATCCTAATCTCACCTATGCGAAAGAATTAGTCGATATTCTATTTGCTAATGATGGCCCGCAATTTGGTGCCGCTTCTGATGGCGATGGTGACAGGAACATGGTTTTAGGCCATCAGTTCTTTATTACGCCTTCTGATAGCTTAGCTATCATTGCAGCTAATGCCCATTTAATTCCTGCCTATCAATCAGGCTTATCTGGTATTGCCCGTTCTATGCCAACGAGCCAAGCCCCAGATCGTGTGGCAGCAGCCTTAAATATCCCTTGTCATGAAACACCCACTGGCTGGAAATTTTTCGGCAATTTATTAGATGCGAATCAGGCAACACTTTGTGGTGAGGAGAGCTTCGGCACAGGGTCTAACCATATCCGAGAAAAAGATGGGCTTTGGGCTGTATTATGCTGGTTAAATATTCTAGCTGAGCGTCAACAATCAGTCAGTGCTATTGTCAACGACCATTGGCAACAATATGGTCGTAACTATTATACTCGTCATGATTATGAGGCAATCCCAAGTGATATTGCCGAGAAGATAATGTCCGATGTAGAAAGCCATTTTCCAACATTAGTTGGCCAAACATTGGCCAATCGTGTTGTGAGCTATGCTGATAACTTTAGTTATCTCGATCCCGTTGATCACAGTATTTCTGACAAGCAAGGCTTGCGGATTGGTTTTGATGATGGCGCTAGGCTTATTTATCGTTTATCAGGAACAGGTACTGAAGGCGCAACACTTCGAGTCTATATTGAAAGCTACCAATCCGATAGCACCCAATTGAACATCGATACTCAAACAGCGTTGGCTGACTTAATTGCTGTTGCAGATGACCTGGCAGAGAT
>JABGUA010000153.1 GCA_018646825.1 Piscirickettsiaceae bacterium | reverse complement strand
CGAAACAACATTTCGTGATGAAACAGAAACTGACTTATTTGGTGAACAAGCTGTTTTATGTGGCGGTGCCGTTGAACTAGTGAAAGCGGGTTTTGAAACATTGACGGAAGCAGGCTATGCACCTGAAATGGCTTATTTCGAATGTTTGCATGAATTGAAATTAATCGTTGACCTCATGTACGAAGGTGGTATCGCCAACATGAACTACTCAATTTCTAATAATGCTGAATATGGGGAATACGTCACGGGTCCTAAAATCATTAACGAAGAAAGCCGTTGGGCGATGCGTGAAGCGTTAAAAGATATTCAAGAAGGTAAATATGCTAAGAAATTTATCTTAGAAGGTCAATCAGGTTACCCTGAAATGACTTCAATGCGTCATATTAATGCAGAGCATCCTATTGAGAAAACGGGTGCTGAATTACGTAAAATGATGCCTTGGATTCAAAAAATTGTTGATAAATCTAAAAACTAACCTTAGTTTAGTTTAAAGAATCGGGGACAGTTATGTATTTATAACTGTCCCCGTTTTGTTTGTGCCGGCAGCACATGTCATACTAATAACTTAACAAGATTGATAAGGAAGTAATCCTCAATGGCAGCCAATAAAAAACCTCAACGCCGCGGTATTTATTTACTACCGAACCTGTTTACCACAGCAGGGTTGTTTGCTGGTTTTTATGCCATCATAGCTGCAATTAGAGGCGACTTTGAATCTGCCGCGATTGCCATCTTTATTGCGATGATTATGGACGGATTTGATGGCCGAATAGCCCGTATGACCAATACACAAAGTGACTTTGGTGCCGAATATGATAGTTTGGCCGATATGGTGTCATTTTGCTTGGCACCGGCATTAGTTATGTACCAATGGGCATTATTGGATATGGGTAAAGTAGGGTGGATGGCTGCTTTTATCTATGCTGCCTGCGGAGCATTGCGTTTAGCCCGCTTTAATACCCAAGTTGGCATTGCCGATAAACGTTACTTTCAAGGTTTAGCTAGTCCCGCTGCTGCTGCTTGCATAGCCGGTTGGATATGGGTGGGGACAAGCAACCATGTTGACCTGGACATTGCCAGCAAGATCTCGTTACCGCTGACATTCATCTGCGGAATTTTGATGGTCAGTACACTGCGCTATCACAGTTTTAAAGAGTTAGATTTGCACGGTAAAGTCCCTTTTGTTGTCGTGTTGATATTGGTATTAGGGTTTGCCTTAGTGGCTATTGATCCGCCAATAATCTTATTTTTCGGGTTCTTGGCCTACGCAGTCTCTGGGCCTGTATTGACGCTGACAAAATTACGCCAGCATAAAACAGGGCGGCAACAGGACAAGTAAGAGGGACTTGGCAAGTGGTTTAATTCAGCCTAGAATGTGTGCCTATGGACAATTCAACGACAAATTACATTTCAAAAGCAGTACACTCTGTACCGCAATGTATAAGCTCGTCTTCATATTGTTCAAACTCCCTGCTACGACTGCCCTAGTGGCATACAGACTTAGCACAAAGCCTCGTCAGCGAAATAGCTGATACACAACCCTATATTTTAGAAAGTCTGCAGAAAGTGGAGCAGGAAATGAGTGATAAATTAATTATTTTTGATACAACTTTGAGAGATGGCGAACAGAGCCCTGGCGCCTCAATGACCAAAGATGAAAAAGTGCGTATAGCTAAATCGTTAGAACGCATGCGCGTTGATATAATCGAGGCAGGTTTTCCAATTGCTAGTGTTGGTGATTTTGAATCTGTCCAAGCAGTGGCTAGAGCAGTTACTGAAAGCCGAGTTTGTGGTTTAGCTCGGGCATTGGATAATGATATTGATCGTGCAGGAGAAGCATTGAAAGATGCCAATGCATCACGGATCCACACGTTTATCGCCACCTCGCCAATTCATATGAAAATGAAATTGCGTATGGAACCGGATCAAGTGATTGAAAATGCGGTCAAAGCGGTGAAAAGGGCGAGGCAATATACCGATGACGTTGAGTTTTCACCGGAAGATGCAGGAAGAAGCGACCCAGAATTTTTATGTCGTATTCTAGAAGCGGTTATTGATGCAGGCGCAAGCACCTTAAATATTCCAGACACGGTGGGGTATAACGTGCCACAGCAGTTTGGCCAGTTAATTCATACTTTACGGGAACGTATTCCTAATTCAGATAAAGCCATTTTTTCAGTTCACTGCCACAATGATTTAGGCTTAGCTGTCGCTAATTCTTTATCAGCAGTGTTAAATGGTGCTAGACAGGTTGAATGTACTATTAATGGGTTGGGTGAGCGTGCTGGTAATGCCGCCTTAGAAGAAGTAGTAATGGCGATCAGAACACGTCAAGATCTGTTCACGTGCGATACCAATATTGACACAACAAAGATTGTCGCAGCTTCTCGTTTGGTATCAGGTATCACCGGTTTTGCGGTACAGCCAAATAAAGCCATTGTCGGTGTTAATGCTTTTGCACATGAGTCAGGTATTCACCAAGATGGTGTATTGAAAAATCGTGAAACATACGAAATCATGCGTGCTGAAGACGTTGGTTGGAATACCAATAGAATGGTCTTAGGTAAGCATTCTGGTCGCAATGCATTTAGAAGTCGGCTTGAGGAATTAGGGATTACCTATGAGTCTGAAACGGAGCTCAATGCTATTTTTCAGCGGTTTAAAGAATTGGCCGATAAGAAGCACGAGATATTTGATGAGGATATACAAGCTTTAGTTAGTGAATCTGTAGCGCCAGAAAGTGAACGTGTGAAATTAATTTCATTGAAAGTGACAAGTGAAACAGGTGAAACGCCAGTTGCAAGAATGACACTTTCTGTTGATGATGAAGAAAAGCAAGTTGAAATGGGTGGCAGTGGCCCTGTCGATGCAGCTTTTCGTGCGATTGAAGAAATTGTTCAAAGCCAAACTGAGCTACAGCTTTATTCAGTCAATAACATTACCAGTGGAACTGATTCACAAGGTGAAGTAAACGTTAGGCTTGAAAAGGGAGGACGAATCGTCAGCGGCCAAGGGGCTGATACCGACATCGTGATTGCGTCAGCTAAAGCTTATTTACAGGCATTGAATAAAATGATTATGCCAAGCAACCGAGCACACCCTCAGGTTTGAGCATGATAGAGTCTAGACAGGTATCCCTGCTCTCTGAAATGGGGATACCTGTCTGGCAGTTACGTCAGCAGGCGATTGTTGAAGAGGTGTCGAAGAATAGTCCTTATGAGGAAGTTGATAATAAAGCACTATTAGCACGTATCGCGCCTGCAAAATGGTTAATTTGCCACGATAGCGAGAATACACAACAGACTCAACGACTAATACAAGCAATATTGTTGGCAATGAATATAGCATTTACAGACACATGCTCATTAACACCCGCTGAATTGAAAGCATTAGAATCAGAAACAATTTTCAATCTTGAACATAAGCAATTATGGGTATTCGGTGAATCAATTATTAAACAATTATTCGGTGATGCAGCGTCAGTTGAACAGCTCCGTTATGAACCGCAATTTGCGCTGAGCTCAAAATTAACGACATCGGTAAGTCTAGATCTTGCATCATTGCTAACGATGCCTGAAGCTAAGAAAAAGTTGTGGCAAGATTTACGACATCTAAGGCACACTGCGTAAGAGCTCGGTATAAGATATTGTCAGATAAAATCACATTGCGTGACATGACCTCAGATGATTTGCTCAAAGTCGCGAGTATAGAGAAGCAATCAACGGCTTTCCCTTGGTCGTTAAAGCACTTTCAAGATTGTCTAAAGGCAGGACACCAAGCCTGGGTAATGTGTGACAGCGATCAACAGATTGTATGCTTTACTGTCGTACAGAAAGTGGTTGATGAACTACACTTACTCAATATCTGTGTTCAGCGACAACAACAAGGGCAGGGTTTTGGTAAGACCATGCTAAACCATGTTATTCAGCATGCTAAGCAACTTGGTTCAGTTTTGATTGTCTTAGAGGTCAGGCGATCAAACGCAAAGGCGCAATCGCTATATAATAAGGCAGGATTTAATGAAATGTCAGTACGACGCGATTATTATCCAGCCAAACAAGGTCGTGAGGATGCTATTTTAATGGGACTAGATTTAGATTTGTTGTCCCTCTTTGGTGCAAGTTCATAAAGACTTGCTTTGGTTCTATGGCTCGCATAGACTTAACGGCTCACGTATATACATCAAAATTTTAGGAGATTTAACGATGGCTTTTGAATTGCCAGCTTTACCTTATGCCAATGACGCACTTGAACCCACTATTTCAGCAGAAACGATTGGTTTTCATTATGGTAAACATCACCAAACCTATGTGACAAACTTGAATAATCTTGTCCCAGGAACAGAATTTGAAGGGCTATCTTTAGAAGAAATCATTGTTAAAGCGCAAGGTGGTATTTTTAATAATGCTGCGCAAATCTGGAACCATACTTTCTATTGGAATGGTTTAACGCCAAATGGACAGGATGCCGTCTCTGGCGATTTAGGTGCGGCGATTTCAGCTACTTTTGGTTCTTTCGATGAATTTAAAGCTAAATTCTCGACATCGGCAGCCACTAACTTTGGTGCAGGTTGGACTTGGTTAGTTAAAAATGCAGATGGCAGTTTAGAAATTGTTAACACGAGCAATGCTGGTTGCCCACTAACAGCTGGACAAACACCCTTACTGACTTGTGATGTTTGGGAACATGCTTATTACATTGATTTTCGTAATGCGCGTCCAAAATATGTAGAAGCTTTTTGGGGTCTCGTCAATTGGGACTTCGTTGCAGAAAATTACGCGGCCTAAAAATAGCTTGTCAGGCGTTTTACGCAGTGTAGAAGTTATAGCTAAACTTTGCTAACGACTTAATAACACGATAAAATACCGGTTTTAATGATGGCAGTTTCTAATGAAACTGCCATTTTTCGTTTAAATAGTTTTGATATCGTCAGAGATCAAATGAGTTAACACACCATGACAGAATCTGTAATGCCAACCTATGGCCGCCTCGATGTCGCTTTTACTAGAGGCGAGGGGGTTTGGTTATACGATGAACAAGGCGAAGCCTATCTCGATGCTTTGAGTGGAATTGCTGTCTGTAATTTAGGGCACTGTCATCCTGCCGTATCTCGTGCCATCGCTGAACAAGCACAAATACTGATGCACACTTCCAACGTTTATCAGGTGCCATTACAATCCTTGTTAGCCACTAAACTGACAGAATTGTCTGGCATGTCGCAAGCATTTTTCTGTAATTCGGGTGCAGAAGCAAACGAAACAGCAATTAAAATAGCCCGTAAATATGGCCATAGTAAAGGCATTGATAAGCCCGTTATTATTGTAATGGATGGCAGTTTTCATGGGCGGACGATGGCAACACTCACCGCAACTGGCAATCCTAAAGTGCATGCGGGTTTTGAACCCTTAGTACCTGGCTTTGTCAGGGTCCCATACAACGATATCGATGCTTTGAGAATGGCGGTTAGTCATTGGCCAGAAGCTGTTGCCGTTATGTTAGAACCTGTTCAAGGTGAAGGCGGAGTGAAAGTGCCTGCAGCTGAATACCTTGATGAAGTGCGTACATTATGCACGCAACGTAAACTACTGATGATGTTAGACGAAGTGCAAACTGGTATTGGTAGGACGGGTGAATGGTTTGCCTTTCAACATGCAGAAAATAGCTTGCCTGATGTCCTTATGTTAGCTAAAGGTTTAGGCAACGGGATGCCAATTGGCGCTTGTCTAATCTCTGGCGCAGCTGTTGATTTGTTAGAGCCTGGTAATCATGGCTCTACCTTTGGTGGCAATCCTTTGGCTTGTCGCGCAGCATTAGCAGTAATTAATACTATTGAGACAAATAGCTTATTAGCGCATGTGACATTAATGAATCAACAAATTGTGGCCGCATTTGAACATGCTTTGTCAGGCGCTGAGGGTGTTCAATTTCGTTCGAAAGGGTTTATGTTTGGGATTGAGTTACCTATTGCCTGTACGGAATTAGTTAAACAAGCATTAGCAAAAAAAGTTTTAATCAATGTTACAGCTGATAAGGTGGTTCGTCTGTTACCTCCCTTGATTATGTCAGCTGATGAAGCGAATAAAATGGTGAACATAGTGAGTGAATTAGTGCTGGCATTCTTAGCAACACAACCAAAAGCGAGCGTCGCATAAAATGAGACATTTTTTAACTTTAAAAGATCTTTCATCACTTGAATTAGAACAACTGATAACACGTGCGATCGCGTTAAAAGCCATGCATCGTAATGGCGAAATTTATGAGCCGTTAAGAAATAAAGTGCTCGGAATGATTTTTGAAAAGTCATCAACGCGCACACGTGTGTCATTTGAATCAGCAATGATACAGTTCGGCGGCGGCTCAATATTTTTATCACCGAACGACACACAGCTAGGTCGTGGTGAACCTATTGAAGACTCTGCTCGTGTCATATCAAGTATGGTTGACTTCGTCATGATTCGAACTTTTGAGCATGACAAAATAGAACAGTTTGCACGCTACTCTTCGGTCCCTGTCATTAATGCATTGACAGATGATTTTCATCCTTGTCAGCTATTAGCTGATATGCAGACCTATATTGAGCATCGTGGCAGCATCAAAGGAAAAACAGTGACCTGGGTGGGCGATGGCAATAATATGTGTCATTCCTATATCAATGCAGCGGAACAGTTTGGTTTTGATTTGAATGTTGCAAGCCCGATTGATTATATGCCAAGTCAAAGCATCGTAGATAATGCAAAAGCGAATATCACTTTATTTAATAATGTAAACGATGCGGTCAAAAATTCTGATCTTATCGTGACTGATGTCTGGGCCAGTATGGGCCAAGAAGAAGAACAGAAAAAACGTGAAATTGCGTTTGAAAACTTTCAAGTTAATGAACAAGTGATGGCACTAGCCAATCACGAGGCTTTATTTATGCATTGTTTGCCAGCTCATCGCGGTGAAGAAGTATCAGCGAACGTAATCGATGGCGAGCAGAGTGTCGTGTGGGATGAAGCAGAAAACAGGTTGCACGCACAAAAGGCGCTATTAGAATTTTTGAGCACTAATGACTAAGCTGCTCGCTTAAAGCATTTAAACGGCTAACGGTGCCAATGTCTGACCATTGGCCTTGATATATCTCACCATAAGCCTGGTTGAGCTCAATGGCCTTCATTAATATGGGTTTTAAGGGCATCGGTTTCGCCGGCAAATTAGCAAAGAGTGCAGGATGGTACAAACCGACCCCGCTATAAGTATATTTTTCAGATCCCGTATCTGACAATAGGCCAGAGGATAAAGCAAAATCACCTTTAGGGTTATGCTCCGGGTTTGTGACTAAGACCAAGTGACACCGTTGTGTATTAGTCAGAGTCTTTTCAGCTAGTTGAGCAAAAGGATAGTCTGTCCAGATATCACCATTAACAACTAAAAATGGGTCCTCGCCTAGTAAGGGTAAGGCATTGATGATACCACCAGCAGTTTCAAGCCTTCCTTCATGTTCATCAGAATACTGAATTCTTGCACCATAGCGCTTTCCATCGCCTAGAGTAGCTGGGAACTGGGCTCCTAAATGTGCATGATTAATCACAATATCTCGTAAACCAGCTTGAACTAGGGCATCGATGGTGTACTCGATTAACCGTTTTTTACCTGCTTTCAATAACGGTTTTGGTGTTGTATCAGTCAGCGGTTGCATACGCTCACCTCGACCCGCAGCCAAAATTATCGTCTTCATTTTAATAAGGCTACTATTTTGTCAGAGGATGATAAAAACTGACCAAGGTCACGCAAATTATCATACCGGTCGCAGACTTGCATAACATAAGCTAAAGTTTGGGGTAAATCATTCATATAATTAGGTTTTTGGTCACGATAATTCAAGCGGCAGAAGATACCCAGTACTTTTAAATGGCGCTGAAGTCCCATTAGGTCAAACCAGCGTATAAAAGTAGCTAAGTCACAGTCTGCCAATAAGCCGTGTTGTTGAGCAAGTTTAAAATAGTCTTGTACCCAAGCATCAATTTTCGTTTGTGGCCATGCAATGTAGCAGTCACGTAACAGTGAAACCAAGTCATAACTAATTGGACCAATCACGGCATCTTGAAAATCAATAACCCCTGGGTTCTTGTCAGCAACAACCATTAAATTACGAGAATGATAATCACGGTGTACGATGACTTGCGGTTGCGATAGGGCATTATCAATCAATAGGTCAAAAGTAGTTTGAAGGTGATCTGGAACAGTGATATCAAAATGTTTGGATAAAAACCACTGTGGAAATAAATCCAGTTCTTGTTGAAGTAAAGTCCGATTATAGTTTGGCAATACAATAGTATCTGTGTCGCAGCTTTGAAGTTTAATTAAGCTAATAAATGCATCACCATAGAGGGCATCAGCTGTATCTGAGTTTAAAACATCGAGATAAGGCTGCTTTCCTAAATCAGACAACAACAAAAATCCAGCTTGCTGTTCTTGTGCAATAATTTCTGGCACATGAATTTGTTGTAAATCTAAAAACTGGCCAATCTTGATAAAAGGCCCCGTGTCTTCTTTCTCGGGTGGGGCATCCATGACAATCCAACTTGCTTGTCCAGTACTAACACGAAAGTAACGCCGGAAGCTGGCATCACTCGATGCCGGAGCAAGAGTAAAATTGTCACTACCTAAAATGCTGGCAACCCAAACTTTTATTGCGGCTAATCGGCTATCCATAATTATTGTTTAGCTCTATTGGGTTGTGATATCAATACATCGAGGCCGACATTGTTCAACATTTTAGTAAGCTGGATAAGGGGCAGGCCGATTAATGTGTTTGGGTCATCACCATGTAATCGCTCGAACAGACAAATCCCTAGACCTTCAGACTTGAAACTACCAGCACATTGATAAGGTTGTTCAGCCAATAAATAGCGCTCAATATGGCTATCACTCAGCACTCGGAAAGTGACATCAAAGGGTTCTACTAAAGATTGCATAGTGCCATCTGCAGCATTGTAGAGTGCTAAACCCGTTAAAAACTTAACCGTTTTATTTGAAGCCATCTTTAATTGTTGCGTGGCGGCCAAATGGTCGCCTGGCTTACCGAGAATGTGATCGTCAATCACTGCTACTTGGTCAGATGCAATGATCAAAGCGCCAGGGTGATGTTTTGCAATCGCCATCGCTTTTAGCTGCGCCAAACGTTCGACCAATGCTATTGGAGATTCACCTTCATGTGGCGTTTCGTCGATATCAGGTGAGGCTGTGGTGAAAGGTAAGTTTAACTTACCTAATAATTCGGCCCGAAATGGCGAACTAGAGCCAAGAATTAAAGCTTGCATAAAAAACTCAATGAAAATAGAGGTTAAGTAATAACTGTCGGTGCGGATCTGCCTGTCCTAGCAGTAATCTCTG
>JABGUA010000226.1 GCA_018646825.1 Piscirickettsiaceae bacterium | reverse complement strand
TAATCAAAACTGCCTGAAATAGCGGGTTCATTGTCTGTTTGAGAATAGCCACGCCATACATAATCAGATGATAATGCAACGCTAGCACTGGTTGAGTGTTGACCGTTTTCGCTTTCCCATGCCATCGCTGAAGAAGCGGCAAATAATGTGCTCGCTGCTAGACAGAGTGTAGAGAGTTTTTTCATTTTCATTTTTCATCCCCTAGGAAGTTATAAAGTTAGCGTTTGAATACGTTTCGCTATCAGGTAGCGGGTAAGTAAATTCAGACTGACTGCTTTATTGCATTATGCGGGCCAAAAAAATAATATGTTTTAAATCAATTAGTTACCATGTTTTTGTTGGTGTGGCCCATTGGGGTTTGGATCATGTTGGTGCGTTGTTATTTTACTTTGCGTTATATAAGTGCGGAAGAATTGAGTGGCCGTGGTTGTTTTGCGACAGAATAAGTGCGGCTATGATTAAGTGTTGTTTTAAAGCAACTAGATTTGTGTTGAAGAGTAAATGTTGGGGGGATGCGTTTTGAAGCAGTTGATGTGCTGTTATTTGGAGCAAAAAAAAGCCGCTAATCATTTCTGATTAGCGGCTTTTTTAGTTAAAACTAAATCAGTATTAACTTATAGAGATTTAGAAATAGTGAAAACAAAGCGAGAATCAGTTAAGTTGTTGTTACCAACAAAATCTTCTGCATCGCTAAGTGTTTTGTAGTAGGTAAGGTCAAAATCAAAACCTACTAGGTTTTTGCTGACACCAAGATTGTAATCTTGAAGTGTGTCATCATTAATATCATCATCTAGATCGTAGAATGCATAGTTAGCATGGAAGTCAATATCCATTGGTAAACCGTGGTTGAAGCCTAGTAAATAGTGCGTGCCACTTTCACTTCTAGCTAATGCATCTCCAGAATGAGATACCTTAAGGCTGAAGTGACTGTAGCTTAAACCAAGGTAGGCTTCATTCCAGTTGGCACCGTCAGTACCTGGGAAAGCGTAACGAAGTACACCGACGTCAAAACCCATACCATCAATACCAGCAACCTCGCCAGCATAGCCAGCGTAATAGTTAAGCTCTAGGTGTGCTGCATCCATGCCGATGTCATAATTAACGTTTGAGCCCCAAATACCAGCATATATGCCTGATGCATGACCGACATCGAAGCTACCAGAGATAGCTGGTTCGCTGTCAGTTTGTGAGGCACCACGCCACATGTAATCACTGCCTAATGCAACACTTGCACTTGTGTTAAATTGGCCATCAGCACTTTCCCAAGCCATTGCTGATGTTGCTGTAAATGCGCTTGCTGCTAAGATTAGCGCTGAGAGTTGTTTCAATTTCATGTTTCCCGTCTCCTGGAAGTATCAAATAAATGTTTGACTGCACTATTGTTGTAAACTAACAACGATATGACATCGCTGTTAGCCTTAAAATTGTCTTTTAATTTGCAGTTAAAACAAGACAATATGCCGCTATTCTAACGACAATTAGCATCATGAGCCAGTATTTGATGGCTTGAATTGAGCGAAATGTCTGTTTTTTCGACATTTTTGAGAGTTTTGTATGATTTATCCAACAATTGACCCGGTTGCATTATCTTTAGGCCCTTTGCAGGTGCATTGGTACGGATTAATGTATTTGTTTGGTTTTGTGGGTGCTTGGTGGTTGGGTCGCGTTCGAGCAACGCGCTATGGCTGGACGGCGGAAGAGGTCGAAGACCTTTTATTTTATGGTGCAATTGGTGTGATTGTTGGTGGACGCGTCGGTTACTCCATATTTTATGATTTTCCGGCGCTTATAGATAACCCGCTTAATTTATTTAAGGTTTGGCAAGGTGGGATGTCATTCCATGGGGGCCTGTTAGGTGTGTTAACGGCGTTTGCTTTCTTTTCACGTAAAACCGGGAAATCGTACTTCACAATCAGTGATTTTATTGCACCTATGGTGCCAATAGGGTTATTTTTTGGTCGAATAGGTAACTTCATCAATGGTGAGCTGTGGGGTAAGGTGAGCGATGTGCCGTGGGCGATGGTATTTCCGGGCGGCGGTCCGCTAGCAAGACATCCTTCACAACTCTATCAAGCCGCTTTGGAAGGCCTTTTGTTGTTTATTATCCTGTGGTGGTATTCGGCAAAGCCAAAACCAATCGGGGCTGTGTCGGGTTTATTCTTGCTTGGTTACGGCGTATTCCGTTTTCTGGCCGAATTCGTTCGTATTCCTGATCAGCAATATGGTTATTTATTCTTAGATTGGATCACGATGGGGCAGATTTTGTCGCTGCCTATGATTGTGATGGGGCTGTTTTTTATGGTGCGAGCCTACCGCAAACCTAATTAAGTGCTAATTAAATAGCATTGTTGCTCGGAATGAGAATTTCGAAAATTAAGACGCGTTTTAAGCCGATGACACAAACTACTCATCGTTTTTATGCAAAAAAATCTCATTATGTCAGCAGCTTAGTTCTGCTTAGGAATATTGTTCGAGTTTGTTCTTTTAATTAATAAAGCCGTTATCTCGTGTTAAAATTAGCGATTAATTGGTGATAGATACTGCGTGGGTTAGGAATATGGGTTATCAAGAGCATTACGATGTCATTATCGTTGGCGGCGGCCACGCGGGTACGGAGGCTGCTTTAGCTTCTGCACGTCAAGGTGTTAAGACGCTGTTGTTGACGCAAAATATTGAGACCTTAGGCCAGATGAGTTGCAACCCGGCTATTGGTGGTATTGGTAAAGGCCATCTAGTTAAAGAGATTGATGCGTTGGGTGGCATCATGGCTCAGGCTGCGGACCGAGGCGGTATTCAGTTTCGTATTTTGAACGCAAGTAAAGGCCCAGCTGTTAGGGCAACACGAGCCCAAGCAGATCGTGTTCGTTATAAAGCAGCAGTTCGGGCGGCATTAGAATCACAAGAGAACCTGTATTTGTTTCAACAAACGGTTGAGGATTTGGTCGTGGAAAATGATCGGGTCGTTGGCGTGGTGACGCAAATTGGCCTTCGCTTTTCGGCAAAAGCGGTTGTGATAACGGTTGGGACTTTCTTAGGTGGTTTGATTCATATTGGTATGAAAAACCATGGGGGTGGCCGTGCAGGTGATCCGGCATCGATTGGTTTAGCTGAACGATTACGGGCGCTTCCCTTTCGTGTTGATCGTTTAAAAACGGGCACACCACCTCGTATTGCAACACAAAGTATTGATTATTCGCAGCTGATTGAGCAGCCGGGTGATACACCAACACCCGTATTTTCATTTTTAGGTGATGTGTGGCATCATCCAGCGCAAATCTCTTGTCATATTACTCACACGAATGAAGCAACGCATGATGTGATTCGAGCTAATTTGGATCGGTCACCAATGTATAGCGGTGAAATTGAGGGGATAGGCCCACGTTATTGTCCTTCTATAGAAGATAAAGTGGTCCGTTTCGCAGATAGAACATCGCATCAAATTTTTCTTGAGCCTGAAGGCTTAAATTGTGGCGAGGTCTATCCTAATGGGATATCGACCAGTCTGCCGTTTGATGTGCAATATGAGATTGTCCGGTCGATGAAGGGCTTGGAAAATGCCCACATCACACGACCTGGGTATGCAATTGAGTATGATTATTTCGACCCACGTGATTTGCAACCATGGTTAGAAACAAAATATATGGCGGGTTTGTTCTTTGCCGGTCAAATCAATGGGACCACCGGTTATGAAGAAGCGGCGGCACAAGGTTTGATTGCGGGCTTGAATGCGGGTTTGCAAGTACGTGAAAAGGCCCAATGGTCGCCACGGCGTGATGAAGCGTATATAGGTGTGATGATTGATGATTTGATTACATCAGGCACGCAAGAGCCTTATAGGATGTTTACGAGTCGTGCTGAATACCGTTTATTATTGCGCGAAGACAATGCTGATTTAAGGCTGACGCCGACAGGCCGTGAATTGGGTTTGGTGAATGACAAACGTTGGGCGGTCTTTAATCAGAAGCAAGAAGCGGTGACGGCAGAAATTGCTCGATTGGAAGCGGTGATGTTTAGCCCGGAGAAAACCGATCAAGTTGTCGCTGAATCGGTGTTGGGAGAACCGTTAAAGAAAGCGAGTACGGCGATGGATTTATTACGTCGTCCAATTGTGGATTATGCCGGTTTGTTGACATTGTTAGGTGAAGAACAAACTGTTGAGCATGACGTGGCTGAACAGGTTGTGATTAGAACCAAATATGCCGGGTACATTAATCGGCAGCAAAATGAAATTGATCGTTTACAACGCCATGAAACAACAGAACTACCGGATAATATTAATTACGGTAATGTCCGCGGATTGTCTAACGAAGTCAGAGAAAAACTGGCTAATGTAAGACCCAATAGTTTAGGTCAAGCATCTCGGATATCAGGTGTGACACCAGCCGCTGTGTCTCTATTACTAGTGCACTTGAAGCGTGATCACGATGAGCCACAAAGCCATGGCGAAGCCAGTTAATGGCGACAACATTGCTGGAACAAATACAACAAGGTTGTGATGAATTAGGCTTGACGTTATCTGAGCAACAGCAGCAGCACTTACTGGGTTATGTTTTGTTATTGGATAAGTGGAATAAGGTTTATAACTTAACGTCTGTCCGCAATATTGATGAGATGGTCAGTCGCCATTTATTGGATAGTTTGTCTATCTTGCCTTACCTTTCAGGCGTGAGCTTATTAGATGTTGGATCGGGAGGCGGTTTACCGGGTATCCCTATCTCGATCGCGCGACCTGACTTGGCAGTGACGTTATTAGATAGTAATTCTAAAAAAACACGGTTTTTGCAACAGGTTAAGGCCGAATTAGGTTTGGATAATGTGACTGTGGTCCATGCGCGTATTGAGCAGGCTGATTTGCCGCAGTATGAGATGGTCACTGCGCGTGCCTTTTCGACGATTGGGGATATTATTGATTTAACCGGCGGACACTGCCATGATGCGGGCAAGTTGTTGCTAATGAAAGGCGTCTATCCAGAGTCAGAATTAGGCGCGTTAGGAAATGATTTTTCTCTTGGTTCAATTCATGTTTTAGATGTCCCAGGTTCAGATGGACAACGGCATTTGGTTGAGCTGGTAAAAGGCTAGCGTAATTTTCAAAACAGAAGGTTGTTTGAATGGGTAATATTTTTGCTGTAACAAATCAAAAAGGCGGGGTCGGTAAAACGACGACAACCGTTAATTTGGCAGCATCGTTGGCTGAAAATGCCAAAAAAGTATTACTGATTGATTTGGATCCACAGGGTAATGCGACGACGGGTTGTGGAGTGGGTAAGGCGACCCTAGAAAAGAGTAGTTATGATGTGCTGATGGGTGAAGCCAAAGCGGCTGACGTGATCGTGAAGCGCGATGATTTTTCTTTTGATGTGATTCCAACAAATGCTGACTTAACTGCAGCAGAAATCGAGTTGCTTGACGAGGAGCAGCGTGAACATCGTTTACGGCTTGCTTTGGAACCGATTCGCGTCGATTATGACTATATTCTAATCGATTGCCCCCCTTCGTTGAGCATGTTGACCTTGAATGCCTTGGTGGCATCGAAGGGCGTCATTATCCCGATTCAATGTGAATATTATGCTTTGGAAGGTTTATCCTCATTATTGAAAACAGTTGAGCGAGTGAAACAACGAGCGAATCCAACGTTGGAAGTCACAGGCTTAGTCAGAACCATGTTTGATGCCAGAAATAATTTAGCCAATCAGGTGTCTCGACAGTTGATTAATCACTTTGATAAAAAAGTTTTTCATTCGATTATCCCAAGAAATGTCCGTTTGGCTGAAGCGCCGAGTCATGGCATTCCCGTGGTAAGCTATGATCGTTCATCACGTGGTTCAATTGCTTATATGGCATTGGCCAGTGAATTTATGCGACGAGAAAAAAGTTAAGGTTTCAAGTCTAGGTAGGGTGCAATGGCGACTAAAAAAAGAGGGTTAGGGAGAGGGCTTGATGCTTTGCTGGCAGATGTTGACCATCAAGATGGCAGCATCAGCGATAGTTTGCAGTATTTCCCACTTGATAAAATTCAGCCTGGCAAATATCAGCCACGGGTCGATATGTCTCAAGAATCTCTTGATGAATTAGCGGACTCTATTCGTGCACAAGGCTTGGTGCAGCCGATCGTAGTCAGACCGACTGATGGTGGTCATTATGAAATTATTGCCGGTGAGCGTCGCTGGCGGGCATGTAAGCTGGCAGGATTAGAGTCGATTCCTGCCCTGGTAAGAGATGTACCTGATCGTGCCGCGATCGCTATGGCATTGATTGAAAATATTCAGCGTGAAAATTTGAACCCGATGGAAGAGGCCAATGCGCTTCACCGATTACGCGAAGAGTTTTCGATGACGCATCAAGAAGCCGCGGAGGCGGTGGGCCGATCTCGGGCAGCCGTGTCGAACCTATTGCGCCTGCGGAATTTGAATGAAGATGTGAAACGTTTGGTTGAGAATTGTGACTTAGAAATGGGTCATGCACGTGCTTTATTACCCATAGAGGGTGAACTACAATCTGAAACAGCAAGAGGGATTGTTGAGCGTGGTTTATCGGTTCGTGAAACAGAGCAATTAATTCGCCGGATGTTAAGGCCAGAAAAAGAAAAGCCGCAATATGATGATTCGCTATTGGTTGAATTAGAAAAAATAGAAAAATTGATTAGTGAGAAGTTAGATCACCGTTTCTCGGTTAAACATACTGCCAGTGGTAAGGGCAAACTGGTTATTGATTATTCCGATGTGGCGGATCTCAAGAAGATAGTTAAAAAAATAAAGTAAATCAACTATTTTGATTGACCCCGTAATCGCCAGATCTATATAATGCCGGGGTTTATATTAGTAAGAATACAACGCCAGTGAAACCGAGCGATGGTCTAGTTAAAGCCGGGCCGATCAATCAGCTGCTTAAATGGCAGAGTGTGACTCTGGCAATAACAGTTTTAATCGTTTTTGTTTGGCAAGGACAGACCGCGAGCATTGCATACTTATATGGTGGCGGTATCGCAGTTGGTAATACCTTATTGCAAAAATGGCATTTGTTGGCAGCAGCTAAAACTGCGAAAGCAGATGCAAGTATGAATTTAGGCAGGGCATATCGCTGTGTCGCAGAGCGTTGGGCATTAACCATCGTGTTGTTTGCTATCGGATTTACGGTCTTCGTACCGGCCGAGATATTATTAGCAGGCTTTGTTGTGGCACAAGTTGTTGTGTTATTTGGACATTATAACCGGGCTTAAGACCAAAATGGCAAGTGAATCATCGATTACCACCTCAAGTTATATTAAGCACCATCTACAGAACCTGACGTTTGGTGAAAAACAAGTAGAAACGGTAGCTGGGACTTGGGAACCAACCGGTCAAATGGGTTTTGCGACCTCATCTCAAGAAGCAGCAGAAATG
>JABGUA010000112.1 GCA_018646825.1 Piscirickettsiaceae bacterium | reverse complement strand
TGCATGCAAGAAAATCATAAAACTAAATTAGTATTATTTGACCTTGATGGGACTCTTGTAGACACCTCTCCAGATTTTATTCTTTCCTTAAATAATGTCCCAAAGGCCGATCTGACTTACCGTTTGGCTGATAATCAATCAGTCTACGCACGTTATGCGAATGGTTTCCGTGTGCCTCAAGTCAGCACCCTTTATTCATTAAAGGATGATGAAAGAGCAGCAAGTTTTGATGAAGAAGTGACGGATACTTTTGAAATAGGTTATAAATTACGCCACCATCAACATGCATTCGAAACGGCTCTATATCATTTGATTATTGACGATACGATTGTTTCAACAGATGTGAACGGTTTTAGTGTTAATAAAAATGCAGGCAAAACATTACATACCGGTATTGAGGTTTCTTTAGCATCACAATGGACAGATGAATGGGCGACAAAAATAGCTTATAGTCTTTCAAAACATGAGCATGATGATAGTGATGAATTTGGTGATAATGAGCAAGCAAGAGCACCTGAAAACTTAGCGAATGTGCGGTTAATTTATACGCCAAAAGCAATAGCTGGACTATTCACGGTGCTTGAATGGGAGCATATCGGGTCATCATGGATGGATGATGAAAATACGTTACGTTATGCAGGTCATGATATTGCCAATATAAAGATGAATTATGAGATTAATTCTCAATTAACACTCTTTGGTCGTGTGAATAATATTACTGATCGTTTATATGCTGAAAGTGCACAACTTAGGTTTGGTGAAAATTATACACCTGGTGCACCAAGACAAGCTTTTGTTGGTTTTGAATATAAACTTTAAGGAATAAATTGTGGTCATTAGGAATAGTTCTTAATGACCACTTTAGTTTTGATGGGGTATGTAAAACAGTGAATAAATTAGGTTTAACGATCTTGCTGTGTTTAGGCTTTAGCTTAAATGCAGCTATCGTGTTTTCTGAAGAAAGTGATTCTTCGTCAGTTATGCAAGTTACCCCTGTTCATTCTTCAGAGGGTGTATTGAGTCTTGATGTTAAATATGTTGATGACACCGTACATTTATTGTTGGGAAAGAAAATAAAGGGTGCTGATAGTCTTTGGTATCAAGCTTCTGGCGACCAAGGCCAGACATGGTCTGAAGCGGTCAATATAACGGAAGGTCAAGTCATTGATGCACGAATTAGTCGTGGTAATGACGCACGTTTAGCTATTCAAGGTAATCATATTGTTGCCATCTGGATGAGTAAGAAAGAAGGTGGTAGCCATAATGCAGGGCCAATGGTGGCAATGGCTTCATCTGATAAGGGAAAAACATGGCAGCAGATCGCTTCTCCAGCAGATTGGGATGGTGCGCACGGCTTTTTTGCGATGGATGCCAATGCAGATGAAATGAGTCTGGTCTGGTTAGATAGCCGTACTAAAACCGGTGATGGTGCAACGCAAGGTTTACGTTATTCGAAGAGTATTGATGGTGGTCAGACTTGGTCGGCTAATCAAACTTTAGATGAACGAAGTTGTGCGTGCTGTTGGAATACAGCGCAATATCACGGTAATGATTTTTACGTGTTATACCGAGATAAAGACCCTTCGGATATGACGTTGGGGAAGGTAGACGCGCAACAACAATGGCAAAAATTAAGTACAGTTGGTGCATTTGACTGGGATTTCCAAGGCTGCCCTCATATTGGAGGAAGTATTGCTTTTGATAAATCACATCAGTTGATTCATAGTACTGTAGGCACCGGGCATCCAGAAAAAACAGGTACTTATTATCTAAGTTCGAGCGACATGGGAAAAACATGGTCGTCACCACATCGCTTGGGTGAAGAAACTGCTGTTCATAGTGATTTAGCGGTGTCTGCGAATGGCGATGTGATTGCCGTTTGGGACATGATTACAGAAAATGGTTTTCAGATAGTCTTTGCCGAATCTGATACTCAAGGTCAGAGATGGTCTGGTCAAGTGATGTTATCGGCTCGGGGCATTAGAGCTACACACCCAAGAACAGTGGCTATGAAAACAGGATTTTTGGTGTTGTGGACAGAAGGTGAAGCGAAAAAAGCGAGTTACTTGCGTATTGTAAAGGTTGATTAGGATGGCAATGTTACGACTGTGGCTTATAATTAATTTGATGACTGTATCGAACCTTGTGTTGGCACAAGAAGTGAGTCCTTTTGTGAAAGGATCATTTGCTGAGATACAACAACAATATGAAGGGCGGCCCTATCTTGTTTTATTTTGGGGGCAAGATTGTGCTTATTGCATGAAAGAATTGGCTGGACTTGCACCGATATTAAAAGAAAACCCAGGTGTCACCTTGGTGACCGTTGCGACTGATCCTTTTTTAGATGAAACATTTATCCGTGAAAAAATGGCGGGGTTCGGTTTGCCCCAAGCTAACAATTGGGTCTTTGCTAATGATTATCCAGAAACGTTATATTTTGATGTTGAAAAACGCTGGCGTGGTGAATTGCCGTTAACGTTTTTATCTAATGGAAAAACGCTTATCCGTAAAAGTGGCTTGTTAAAAGAAGCTGATATATCAGCTTGGTTAGCTTCAATTAAACAGAACTGAGTGCTGCTGGTTTGAGTTGGCGCAAGATTGACGTAGAATAGGTCCCTTGAATTTTAATTTGGAAACCGACATGTTGGATCCTAAGAAAATAGAAGAAGTGGTACAGGGTTTGGCGAGTGCGTTGCCGCCGGGTTTAACTGCTATGCAGGCCGATGTAGAAAAAAATATTAAAACGGCATTGAGTGGTATGTTTTCAAAGCTGGATTTGGTCACGCGTGAAGAGTTTGATGTACAGGCTCAAGTACTGATAAGAACCCGCGAGAAATTAGAAGCGCTTGAACAGCAAGTAGCTGAATTAACAGAGCCACAAGATAAAGTATAAGAGTCCAGAATGTCAGAGTTTAAGAATGTCACGGTGACCCGTGAAGCCAATGTTTATTTCGATGGTAATGTTACAAGCCGAGCGATTACTTTTGCTGATGGCTCGGTTAAAACTTTAGGTATTATGATGCCGGGTGACTATACATTTGGTACTGCCAAAGCAGAAATAATGGAGATTTTAGCGGGTGAACTAAACTATCGTTTGGCCGACAGTCAGGAATGGCTGGCTGTAAAAGGTGGGGAGTCATTTAATGTGCCGGCGGACTCATCATTTGATTTGAAAGTGACAGTAATGGCTGATTATTGTTGTTCATACATTGATTAATGTGATGATGCACAGCTGTTAAAAAAGGCCGCTTTTTAGCGGCCTTTTTTGTTTTATTTATTTGATACTGTTAGATTACAAGCAACTAATTGGATAAGGATATCTGTATGAGTGTAGCAACGGTTTATAGCCGTGCGATTGTGGGTATGGCCGAGACGGCGGTCAAGGAAAGTAAAGATCGTGTTCGGAGTGCTTTACTCAATAGTCAATTTAATTTCCCGCCACAGCGTATCACCATTAATTTAGCACCCGCGGACTTGCCAAAAGAGGGTGGTCGGTTTGATTTGCCTATTGCTTTGGGTATCTTAGCTGCATCAGGCCAGGTGCCTATAGCCTCGTTAAAAGATCGAGAGTTTATTGGTGAGTTGGGTTTAACTGGCGAGTTACGGTCAGTTCGTGGCGTATTACCGACGGCATTAGCAGCAAAAGAATCTCAACGAGAGTTGGTCTTGCCGGTAGTTAATGTTGATGAAGCGACCTTTGTAAGTGGCGGTCGGGTTGTCGGTGCCGAGCATTTGTTGGCCGTCTGTGCACATTTGCA
>JABGUA010000212.1 GCA_018646825.1 Piscirickettsiaceae bacterium | reverse complement strand
CTAATTGTAACGGGTTCGCTAGGTGAAACAGCAAGAGGGTGATTAGAAACGACAACTTTCCCGCCATCCTCACCTTCAAGTTCCTGCATAGTATTAGAACCAAATTCACCCACTTTAAGATAATGAGTACGGTTTTCTTGAGTAAACTCGATAGGGACCTGTTTAACACTCATGATTTCGCCAACTAAACCAGCGATAACAGCTAAATGACCACCATGATCACCACTCCAGAGAGCAACGATTGCATCTTTTTGTGCTTCATTAGCACGCTCATCAATATAAAGCGCTAACTTCCAGTTACCATCAGTTAAAGAGCCAGGTGAATGTAACCAAGCTGCTACTTTAAGGTCGTTGAGCTGAACGCCATCCAGATGACCATCTTCGATATGCCAACCGACGAACGCTTCACAGAATCCTTCAGTAGGCGGTGCTAAAAAGATACAAGGACAAACAAGATCGCAGTTACAGGACTCGAAATACTGCCCGGTAATTTTCCAATTTGTAGACATGATGAAACCTCCGTTGGGTATGTAGTATTAATTAAATGTAAGCAAATAACTTTGCTGAGCATTGAGATACAATACGCATCAAAAAATCTTCATATACGATTCTCTTAGATTATGTAGACTAATACAAGTTTTTATGACATAAATTAAACATGCTGAACCAAATACCAAAGAACACTGTGCCTCAGATCACCCCGTCAAGCCTAACGCTCCGCGATAAAATCATCGTCTACGGCGGTGTTTTTTTAGTGTGTGCAATCGGTTGGGCTTATATGGCCTATATGGCTTGGGCGATGGAAAACATGCATCTCGTCGATATGTGGATGCCGCCGCAAGGGGGAACCCGGTCATGGGAGTTGATTGATTTTTGGATGTTATTTGTCATGTGGACGGTCATGATGATTGCGATGATGACGCCTTCTGTTATACCGATGGTCATGATGTACACCACGATCAAGAAAAGTAAACAGAAAAAAGGCCAGCCTTATTCACCAACGTTTATTTTCCTGAGTGGCTACTTGGTTGCTTGGGCATTATTTAGTATTGTCGCATCAGCAATACAATATCCGCTGCATGAAAGCGGCTTACTCAACCCGATGATGAACAGCCGAAGCTATCTATTAAGTGGCAGTATTTTGGTAATTGCAGGCTTATATCAATGGACGCCAATGAAAGATGCTTGTTTAACCGAATGCCGAAGCCCATTGAGTTTCTTAATGACATCATGGAAGGAAGGGCATTTTGGTGCCTTTAAGCTCGGCGTCCATCACGGCTTATATTGTATTGGCTGTTGCTGGGCTTTAATGGCTGTGCTCTTTTCTGTTGGCGTGATGAATATGCTGTGGGTTTTACTCATCACAGTCTTTGTCGTACTTGAGAAAATAAACCCAATACCACAATTGTATATGCGGGCGCTAACTGGTTTGTTGTTGATAGTTTGGGGTGGTTACTGGCTGTCTCTATACCCTTGGTAGAATAGACTGGCTGAACCCTTAATCTACGACGCGTTTATTTCTCAGAAGAATCAGTGCTAGTCAGTTCATCCTGAGCCGCATTCTCAAGTGCTAAGGCACGTTTAGCTCTTTCAGCTTTTGAGACATACTTTTCTTTTTTACTGTCTTGCAGCTTTTTCTCAGGGTTTCTTAACTTGTTCTTGTGTAGTTGAATAATCTTTTTTTTACGGTTCATAAGATCTTTTTATTAAGTAAATGCTTAAGCTAGGTAGCTATCATATAAGCTTAATGTTGTTTTTGCTGTTGTTTATTTTGAAACAAAGTCGCGAGAATCATGTTCTTTACTGTCGAATCAGTATAATCGAATGATTGCAAACTCACCGACAGCCGCGAAAAAACCACGTGAATAAAAATCAGCCAAACAAAAACAATAAACCAACGAGTGACAACAAAGGGTTCCACGTAAGGAATCTACATAGTCAAGGCTATGACTTACCAGCATTAATTAAGTCATATCCAGCACTAAAACAGTATGTCAAAGCGAATAAATATAATAAAAATTCGATAGATTTCTCTGATCCCATAGCCGTAAAAACACTGAATACTGCTTTGTTAAAACATCACTATGGTATTAAGGTGTGGGATATACCTCAAGGCTATCTCTGTCCACCGGTGCCTGGCAGAGTCGACTATATTCATTATGTTGCAGAACTGCTTAATATCAATCGTGTTGCTAAAGGTAAATCACCCAAAACCACGACAGTCAAACTGTTAGATATTGGGACGGGCGCAAATGGCATTTATTCATTACTAGCCAGCAAGATCTATGGTTGGCACTGTACAGGCACGGATATTGATCACCTATCGCTAGCCAATGTGACCGATATACTCAGTAAAAACCCGCCTTTAGACAAGCAGATAGAGCTACGCCGTCAATATGATAAAAATCATATTTTTGAAGGCATTATTAAAGCCGAGGATTATTTTGATGTCAGCGTTTGTAATCCCCCTTTTCATGCATCACAAAAAGAGGCATTGGCCAGTAACAAAAAGAAGGTGACGAACCTAGCATCAAGTCGAAATGAAAAAGTAAGCAACAGATCAAATAAAGGGGCAGCAACATTAAATTTTGGCGGTCAAAAAGCCGAGCTTTGGTACAAAGGCGGAGAACGTCAGTTTTTGAGAACAATGATAAAAGAAAGCAAACAATTTGGCAGCCAATGCCGTTGGTTTACCACATTGGTTTCAAAAAGTGACAACATAACACCCGCAAAAAAATTACTGGATGACCTCGATGTTATCGATACTCGAGTAATAGAAATGCATCAAGGTAATAAGGTGACCCGGATTCTGGCGTGGACATTTCAAACGCAGGATTAAACGCTGTGTTTGGACTATTAAAATGGGCGAGGGTATAGCTTGTGCTCTACCGGTTTTCCCTTGAGTTTAATGACATTGACCCGCTAATTGAAAAGGGTCGACCGCGGTTAATCCCCACCAGCCTTTAGGGTTTTGGACATTGCCTTTTCGAACTTCAAAGTGCAGGTGTAGACCGTTGGCGCCGTTGCCGGTTTCTCCCATTATGCCGAGTGTTTGGCCTTGCTTTATAGCCATGCCCACTCGCAGATTATGATTCACTTTAGCAAGGTGACCATAAGCGGTATAAACATTGGCGCCATGGTCAATAACCAGCCAGTTGCCAAAATCTTTTTGCCGATAAGTAATGGTTCTAATGATGCCATTGCAAGCAGCAATCACATCACCTACCGGACGCTTGTGATAATCAATCCCACGGTGCTTACGCCCTTTATTGCCAAAACCAGATGATAAACAAGAGTTAGGAGCGGGATTGATTAATAACTCAATGTTATTTAAGCAAGCCAATGCCGATTGTCTTTGTACTTTTCCAGACGATGTTTTGGGTGCATTAGATACTCTCATTGGGCATAACGCGAGATT
>JABGUA010000102.1 GCA_018646825.1 Piscirickettsiaceae bacterium | reverse complement strand
GTTGGAAAAACCTTAGCGTACTTAGCAGGTGCTATTGACATTGCGTTAGAGCAAAAAAAGACCTTAGTCATCAGTACGGCAACGGTTAATTTACAACAACAATTACTTCAAAAAGATTTGCCGCAATTTCGTGATGCGACAGGTTTACCCTTGCGCTTCGTACAAGCAAAAGGCCGCCGGCGCTATTTGTGCCCAAGTAAGTTAGCAACAGTTAGGTTAGGTAAAATTCAGCAAGAGCTAACCCTTGATCCTGACACTAAATATAAGCAGGCAAAACTACAACATAAAGCGGAACAACTAGACAAACAGTGGCAACAGGGAAAATGGGACGGTGATCGTGATAGCTATAGTGGGAGCATTGCAGCTGATTTATGGCATCAAATTTCAACTGATTCTGAAGGTTGTGCAGGTAAAAATTGTTCGCAATATGCTGTCTGTCCCTATTACAAAGTGCGTAAGGAAATGGTGGCAGCCAACGTTATTGTGGCTAACCATGATTTAGTATTAAGCGATGCCGATTTGGGCGGTGGATTGGTATTACCTAACCCAGAAGAAGTGTTGTTTGTATTTGATGAAGCGCATAACTTGCCTCAAAAAGCCCTAGACCATGCAGCTAAGGCATTAAACTTTGCACAGTTATACCAAACCACCGAAACAGCAGATAGCGTCTTAAAAAGGATACCAAAGGCGCTTGCATTTAGGCAGCATGACTTTGGTTATATGTTGTCCGAACTCCGACGTGATTTACCGAGTGTCATCACGATTTTACAACAAATGGAAACGCTATTAGAAAGTGATGACTTAGCGAAAGAAGTCATCTCTGGCCGGTTAAAGGATCCAAGGATTTACTGGCAGAGCCCATTAGTGTCAGGTTTAGTTTTGCCTTGTCAGAACTTACTGCAACGGGCAAATTCAATATATAAACATTATGTTGTTTTTGGTAAGTGGATAAAAGATGGTTTAGAAACTAAAGAAGTGCCGAATGCGGTAGGGGAGACTTTATTACCGCAAGTGGGTACTGTTCAGAATATTTTTGGTTATGTCATCGATTTCATGGGCTTGTTTTTAGACGAAGACGTTGTAGGCAAGCCGCCTAATGTACGGTGGTTATCATACGAACAGTTTGCAAAAACAAATACCTTAGTCGTGCATGCTGGGCCAATGACAGCAGCTTATTTCTTAGAGAAGAGTCTGTGGAATAGGGCGTTTGGTGTTGTATTGACCTCAGCAACTTTGAGGGGGATGGGTTTATTTAGCCGGTTTAGAACTGATTGCGGTTTAAGGCGTTTTGGAGAATCATATTTTTTAGCTGTGCAATCACCGTTCGACTATCAACAACAAGCGACATTGTCTCTACCAAATATGACATCGCTTCCTAATGAAAACAACGATCTTTGGCAGCAAGAAGTCAGTGAGAAGTTAGTCAGTGTTATTAATAGCGCTGAAGCAACACTCGTCTTATTCACATCTAAACGCGTTATGGATTTTGTCTACCAGCAATTAAAAATGCATTTTGGAGAATTAATCTTATTGCAAGGAGATAGTTTGTCACCTAAGAATATGGTGCTAGAACATATTCGGCGTATCGAGTTGGGTGAGGGGAGTATTATTTTTGGTATGGATCGTTTTGCAGAAGGCATCGATTTACCGGGAGACTTATGTAGTCATGTTGTTATTACTAAATTGCCATTTCCCGTGTTCACTCGTCCGATAGAGCAAGCAAAACAGGAATGGGTGTTACGGAGTGGTGGACAGCCGTTTATCGCTTTATCTTTGCCAGCAGTGAGTATGAAATTGATTCAAGCTTGTGGCCGTTTATTACGCAAAGAAACTGACTCAGGCAGGATAACGATTTTAGACAGACGTTTATTGACAAAGGGTTATGGCAAAAAGTTATTAGCGCATTTACCCAATTATCGTTTAATAGAAGATTAAAATAACAGGCAAAAAAAAGCCCTATTTTGTTATAGGGCTTTTTTTTGAATCAAGAGGACTTAGTCTTCGCGACTAGTGACTTCTAACAAATGGTATCCAAACTGAGTCTGTACTGGGCCTTGCACGGTATTGAGGGGTGCAGAAAAAACGACTTTGTCGAACTCAGGAACCATCATGCCTGGACCAAAAGAGCCTAAGTCACCACCTTGTGCACTTGATGGGCAAGATGAGTTGTCTTTTGCAACAGCCGCAAAATCAGCACCTTCTTCAATTTCTTTTTTCAGTTCTAAACAGATTTCTTCGCTATCGACTAAAATATGTCTTGCTGTTGCTTCGGCCATGGTCTTGATTCCTAAATTGATAAAGATAAACGACTATTATACCAACTCTATTTATTTTCTGGAATCTAGGTTTTTTTTCGTCATAATCGTATCTGATAAAACAGACTTCACTTTCTTTATTTAACTTGCAGGTCTTTAAATGTATGCAAAACCTTAATCTCGATTTTTCTAAGTCATTAGTAATTGATACTGAAAAAATGGATTGGATTGATAGTCCAGCCAAAGGCGTCATGAGAAAGCCGCTAGCGCGAGCTGAAGAGGAAAGAGGTCACGCCACAAGTATTGTTCGTTACGAAGCAGGTGCGAAATTTAATCGACATCTTCATCCTTTAGGCGAAGAAATATTTGTATTATCTGGTGTGTTTTCAGACGAGAATGGTGATTATGGCGCAGGCAGCTATATCCGCAACCCATCGGGGACTGGGCATGCGCCTTTCAGTAAGCAGGGTTGCATTTTATTTGTAAAATTACATCAATTCGCAAACAAAGATGACAAACAATTTGTTTTGAATAGCAATTGTGATGAATGGCAAGGAGAAAAGGGGGCACAGCAGCGTCTGCAGTTACATCAATACGGCAATGAGCAAGTCATGCTATTGAAGGCTGTATCTGGAGATGTGATTTCAATTCCTGAACATACTGGTGGTGAAGAAATAGTCATCTTATCTGGCGAATTGAAAGACGAGCTAGGGGACTACCCAACAGGCACTTGGCTACGCAGGCCAAATAGTCATGAATTGACTGCAGTAGTTGATAGCCTGATTTGGTTGAAAATAGGCCACTTTAATGCCTAAATCTATGTTTTGAGGCGCCGGACAGTTAGGAAGTAATAACGCCCAACAATCACACACGAAATACCGCCTAAAATAAGCATACTGGCAACAATAAGGCGTGTTGATAAGTGTTCAGATAAAAATAATACGCCACCCATAGCCGTTATCACCGGGACTAAGAGTTGTACGACAGCAGCTTGCGTAGACGTGAGGTCACGCAAGGCACGATACCAAATAATGTATCCAATAGCTGAGGTAACACCACCAGATAAAATGGCTAAGAAAATACCTTGGCTTGTGTAATGTGAATTTTCAAAAGTCATCAAGGTCAAAAGGCCAACAAAGGGGAGTGTACGTAAAAAATTATAAGCTGTATCCATCAAAGCCTGCGAAGATTGTTGCCCTTTTAAACTATAGATTGCCCAAGCGATACCGGATAACACCATTAAGAGTACTCCTAATAAAGGAGGAGCACTGAGTCCAGGGAAAACGAGATATACAAAGCCAAGAAAGGCGATTAATAGGCCGAACCATTCTGCAAAATGAAGCTGGTTTCCTGATAACGAAGATAGGGTAATCATCGAAATTTGAACAACCCCGAATAAGATTAGTGCCCCCATGGCTGCACCTAATAAGTTATATGCAAATGAAAAAGTGCAGGCATAAGTAAAAAGCATAAAACCCGCTAACCAACTGCCTTTGGAGCGTTCTGAGTGGGCTTGTCGATGTAGACTAATTATCAATAAGAGAACAATGGCACCAGAAGCCAATCTCAGGCTGGTAAAACTACCGGCATCAATAGCATCATGTTCTAAAGCATAACGGCATAACACAGAGTTTGCGGCAAAAGCGATTAATGCTAATAAGGTAAAACTAACAGTTTTAAATAACAAAGTGGATGAACGGTGTATTAGAGAAGTCAAAATCGTGAGGTTAGCGGATAGTCAGTAAGGTTTCTAAAAACTGGATCTTGTCACCTGCGATGATTTTTTTACGTTTTCTAGTTTCAGTTTCACCGTTGACTGAGACTAAGCCATCAGCGATGGCTTGTTTAGCTTGAGCACCACTGGCAACAAGGCCCTCAAACTTTAGAATTTTATACAGTTCAGTCGGGCTTTGTGTGAGTTCAACAATAACAGCATCATTTGACATAGATAAGGCCCAAATTGAATCATGCAGTGCTAACTGCTTGACGGTAAAAGAAGATTGCTTAATTATAGTGTGCATTTTATAACAACATGGCTGGTAAAGCACTGATGAGTTCAGATAAAAATAAACGCTTAGATAATATCGTCGCCCAAGCGAAGAAGTATCAAGCAGAACGAGAACATACTTATCGTGAGCGTGCACTCAAACTTTATCCGTGGATTTGTGGCCGTTGTTCGCGTGAATTTACCCATACCAACTTGCCAGAGCTAACAGTACATCACCGTGATCATAATCATGATAACAATCCGGCTGACGGCAGTAACTGGGAATTACTCTGTATTTATTGCCATGATAATGAACATTCACGTTATATCGAGCAGGTAAGATACGGAGGCAGCGTTGATGATAGCCAAGAAAAAGCAACCCATAACCCATTTGCCGATCTTGCAAGCTTATTAAAAAAATAAATCTTTTAGTCGTTTTTCAAGGCGTCTACCTTAAAAACGTGAACGACTGCACAGTTATAATGATTTGATCTTATAGACTAGCTAAGATGAAAGAAACCGGAGTATGCCAATGAAAATATTGGTTAACCTAATCCAACTTGCGATAATTACTGCGATTATATTACCGGTGTTATATATCTGGGAAACAGATAAAGTCGATAAGTTTTGTAAGAAAATCGAGCCTGGAATAACACAAGAAAAATACCTCGACTTAGTAGAACAGCATAATGTTAAATTAACTGAAGTCGTCGGTGATGGCATACTTGGTGGCCACTGGCATGCGACAGTGAAAACACATTTGCCATTACTACAATATCACTGTCAGACCAAAGGCGTGAGCAAGTTGGTCGTGACAGCTGATATTGTTAAGTCGTTGGTAAGTGAGACCGATGTGCTGGATGTTAACTAACCGGCGACGTAGTTAATCATAATACCTGCGGCCACTGCCGAGCCGATAACGCCGGCAACATTTGGCCCCATCGCATGCATCAGCAAGAAGTTATGTGGATCGGCTTCTAAACCCAGTTTGTTAGAAACACGAGCTGCCATTGGAACCGCAGATACACCTGCAGATCCAATCAATGGATTAATACCACCGCCGCCAAATCTATTGAGCAGTTTTGCCATCAATACGCCAGACGCTGTACCAATAGAGAAAGCCACCATACCCAGTAAAACAATACCCAGGGTGGTGAAATCAAGGAATTGTTCGGCACTCAGTTTAGACCCCACGGCCAGACCTAAAAAGATAGTCACGGTGTTGATTAAAGAGTTCTGCGTGGTATTGCTTAAACGGTCAACAACAGCACACTCTTTCATTAAGTTACCGAAGCAAAACATACCTAATAAAGGGGCTGCATCTGGCAATAAGAAAGCGACCAAAACTAGTAACAATAATGGGAAAACAATTTTCTCGCGCTGAGAAACATGACGTTGCTGTACCATTTTAATTTTTCGTTCAGCTTCTGTTGTTAAGGCACGCATAATCGGCGGTTGGATTAAAGGTACTAAAGCCATGTAAGAATACGAGGCAACAGCAATCGCACCCAATAGATCAGGGGCTAATTTACTAGCGACGTAAATAGAGGTTGGCCCATCAGCACCCCCTATAATGCCAATAGCAGCTGCATCAGCAAGACTAAAATCAAAAACGCCAAAAGTAGATAAGAGAACGGCACCCATCAATGTCGCGAAAATACCAAATTGGGCTGCAGCCCCCAAAAATAATGTTTTTGGATTAGCGAGTAGGGGGCCAAAATCAGTCATTGCACCGACCCCCATAAAGATAATCAGTGGGAATGCGCCACTCTCAATCCCAACAGTATAGAAAACATACAAAATGCCACCAGGGTCGGCTAAGCCGGCACCAGGGATATTGGCCAACACGCCACCAAAACCAATTGGGACGAGCAGTAAGGGTTCAAAATTTTTGTTAATGGCAAGGTATAAAAGGAGCATCCCAATGATGATCATGAAGCCTTGGCCGGCTGTGATTTGATATAAGCCAGTGTTTTCCCAGAGATGTAATAGCTTTTCCATATTTTAACCCTTATGCGATGGCAACAAGATGGTCACCGACTTGTACGGTATCGCCAGGTTTAACGGAGACAGAAGCGACTACGCCATTTTTTTCAGCCACAATTTGTGTTTCCATTTTCATCGCTTCGAGAATAAGTAAAACATCACCTTGTTGTACGGCTTGTCCAGCATTGACTTCGACCTTCCAGATTGTGCCAGCCAATGGCGCGGTGACAGCTTCACCGGCACCAACAGGCGCAGGCGCGACCGGAGCAGAAGGCGCTGAACCGACAGCAGCATTTTCATAATGGGTAATTTCGCCACCGGCATCGACTTCAACCACATAACTTTCACCATTAACATTAACGGTATACGTTTCAGGGCCTGATGGGGCGACAGGGGG
>JABGUA010000086.1 GCA_018646825.1 Piscirickettsiaceae bacterium | reverse complement strand
TGTTAATGCGGGAGTCAACATTACCGAAATCTCGATGGAACAGATGGCTGGCCCGGTACCTTTAGGCATTATGATGGGCCTATTCATCGGTAAACAATTGGGTGTCTTTGGTTTTAGTTGGCTAGCGATTAAATTAAAGATTACCTCTTTGCCTGAGGGGAGTAATTGGCTGCAGTTGTATGGTGTGTCAGTGTTGACGGGGATTGGTTTTACGATGAGTTTATTCATTGCATCCTTAGCCTTTACTGATGCCAAAATGTTCGAATACACAGATAAATTAGCTATTTTAATTGGTTCTTTTGCTTCAGGTATTCTCGGATATTTAGTATTACGATCAGGTAAGAAAACACCTGCTTGAGTTTTATGAATGATTTTTTGAAAAATTACGATGATTTAGTTAGGAGTCCGTTCGAGATGCATTTTTTTGCGGGTTGATACGACTATGGGCCCGTTAGAGATAAGCAATGATGACTTATTGGAAGGGGATCTAACAATGATAAAAGCCTATGCTGCGTTTGAACCGAAGGGTGATTTGCGTTCTTTTGAATATGATCCTGGTCCTCTAAAGGGACAAGAAGTAGAGATTGACGTGCTCTATACAGGCATTTGTCATAGCGATATTAGTATGATCGACAATGAATGGGGAATGACACAATACCCGCTTGTACCCGGTCATGAAGTGGTGGGCCGTATTGCGAATATAGCTGATGAGGTCACGCGCTTTAAAGTTGGCGAAGTTGTGGGATTGGGATGGCATGCGAGTTACTGCAATAATTGCCAACATTGTGATAATAATGATCAAAACCTCTGCGCTTCAGCTCAGCCTACCGTGGTGGGGCATCATGGTGGTTTTGCTGACAAAGTCCGGGCTGATGCTAATAGTTTGGTATTAATTCCTGAGGGTATTGATTTGGCTTCAGCGGGTCCTTTGTTTTGTGCAGGTATTACGGTGTTTAATCCACTAGTACAGTTTGATATTAAACCGACGGATAAAGTCGCCGTGATCGGTATTGGTGGCTTGGGTCATTTAGCCTTACAATTCTTAAATGCTTGGGGCTGTGAAGTGACGGCGTTTACTTCGAGTGAAAGTAAGCAACAAGAAGCCCTTTCTTTAGGTGCTCATCATATTTTAGATACCAAAGATGCTGCTGCGTTGGCTGCTGCGGCCGGTCAGTTTGATTTAATTATTTCGACGGTTAATGTGAAGCTAGATTGGAATTTATACGTGAACACGCTAGCGGCACGCGGCCGTTTACACTTTGTTGGGGCTGTTCTTGAACCGCTGGATATTCAAGTTTTTGGCTTGTTAATGGGGCAACGGTCTATTTCAGGTTCGGCGGTGGGTAGCCCTTCAGTCATGTCAGAGATGCTTGATTTTTCAGCGCGCCATGCTATTAAACCGGTCATCGAAACGTTTGCTTTTGATGATGTTAATGCGGCGATTGAACGTGTGCGGTCTGGCCAAATCCATTATCGTGTCGTACTTGCAAGGAACTAGAAATTGAGCCGGTTTTTTGCCTTGTTGCTGCTATTGATAGTGGCATCATGTTCACCGAAACAAGATTCACAAGCGAGTTATGAGCAGATTGTTGGTGTAGAGCAAGCCTTTATGACTGCTTTTCAAGCTGCAGATGCGACCGCGATTGCTGAATTATATTCCGAAGAAGCACAACTGTTACCATCAAATCGTGACTTTGTTTCAGGTCGGCATAATATTAAACTATTTTGGCAAGGCCTATTGCAGCTCGGGATTGGGGCTGTTAAATTGGAGACAATAGAGGTTGATGCTAGCCATGATCAGGCCTATGAAGTAGGCCGATACACCATACATACTCCTGATGGTGAGATGATTGATTATGGTAAGTATATTGTTGTTTGGAAAAAGCAAGAGGCTCACTGGTTTTTACATCGCCATATATGGACAACGAGTATGATTAAAGCACATGAGAGTCGAATTTAGTGTCTGTTACCTCGCCCTGTGTTAGAAATTGTTGTTTAGACCAGAATGATATTTGTACTGGCTGTGGGCGAGCTCTGAACGAGATAACGCAGTGGTCTGTCAGCAGTGATAGTGAAAAAAAACAGATTTCTCTTGATGCAAAACAACGTTGTGACGATCGAGAAGCACGTTATGGCTCAAAGTATCGCTTATAGTCTTTTGCTGTATAATTTCTGGCCTTAATTTATAAGCCAGCAAACCTGTTGTTGCTGTGTGTTTTCGAAACATATTTTATTGATACGGCTTTGTTTTATATTTAACAAACAAAGGGTATTCACAAGGAATCTAATTGTATGCTGCTATCAGCTAAGCAAGACTGGCTAGGTAATGTTCGTAACGATGTTTTGGCTGGTATTGTTGTCGCTTTGGCTTTGGTGCCAGAGGCGATTGCTTTTTCTATCATTGCAGGTGTTGATCCTAAGGTAGGTTTATACGCCTCTTTTGCGATTGCCGTCATCATCTCGATTGTCGGCGGCCGGGCAGGGATGATTTCTGCTGCAACGGCAGCAACGGCGTTGTTGATGGTGACGTTGGTAAAAGACCATGGTTTACAGTATTTGCTGGTCGCGACGATTCTAACCGGTGTATTACAGATTGTCGCGGGTTACCTGAATCTACATAAGTTCATGAGTTTTATATCAAAATCGGTCATGACGGGTTTTTTGAATGCCTTGGCTATTTTGATTTTTATGGCACAGTTACCTGAGTTAACCAATGTGACATGGCATGTCTATGCCTTAACTGCCGCCGGATTGGGCATTATTTATCTCTTTCCTTATGTGCCTAAAATTGGCACGTTATTGCCATCACCCTTAGTCAATATTGTCGTGCTAACCTTGGTGGTTTATTTCTTTGGTATTGATGTTAGAACGATCGGTGATATGGGTGATCTACCTGATACTTTGCCAATCTTCTTATGGCCAGATGTCCCGTTTAATTTAGAGACTTTGAGTATTGTTTTCCCATACTCAATTTCAATTGCCATTGTTGGTTTATTAGAATCTTTATTGACTGCCAATGTGATAGATGAATTGACGGATACCGAGAGTGACAAAAAACGTGAATGCAAAGGCCAAGGCATTGCAAATATTGGCTCTGGTTTAATCGGTGGCATGGCGGGTTGTGCAATGATTGGCCAGTCGATTATTAATGTGAAATCAGGTGGCCGGGGTCGTTTGTCGACGATGGTTACAGGTGTCTTTTTACTAATTCTTGTCGTCTTTTTGAGTGATATTTTATCCATCGTTCCCATGGCTGCGTTAGTGGCTGTGATGATCATGGTCTCAATTGGTACTTTTAATTGGACATCAATTAAAGAGCTGAAAACAAATCCAGTCAGTGCATCCAGTGTGATGGTAGCGACAGTCATTGTCGTAGTCTGGACGCATAACTTAGCCTTTGGTGTCTTTACTGGGATATTGATTGGTTCATTGTTTATGGCACAACGTTTAAGCCAGTATTTATTAGTTGAAAGTGATTATGATGAAGCGAGTGATACACGCACCTACCAGGTTATTGGCCAAGTATTTTTTAACTCCTCAGATAAGTTTATTGGTTTTTTCGACTTCAGAGAAGCAGTCGATAAAGTCGTGATTGATGTACATCGCGCGCATTTTTGGGATATCACTGGTGTGGCTGCATTAGATAAAGTGGTTATTAAACTACGCCGTGAAGGGGCAGATGTCAGTATTATTGGTTTGAATGAAGCGAGTGAAACTTTATTAGATAAATTTGCAGTGCATGATAAACCTGAAGAAGTTGAAAAAATAATGGGGGGGCATTAACAATGACGATAATGAAAAATGGGTTGATATTAGCAGGCGTCGATGGTTCTGAGTTAAGTGGTTCGGTACTCGATTATGCAATTTGGTTGTCAAAAAAATCTGCTGCACCTTTAAAATTATTACATACGATTGAACATTCTCATCACAGTGAGCAAGTCGGTCATGAAGGTAATTTAACTCCTAATATCAAAGAGCATTTACTGGACGAGCTTTCTGATGAAGAGCGTTTGGAAAGTAAAAAATTAATTGCTGATGGTAAGCAGATCTTAAATGAAGCTAAAGACAAGGCCGAGGCTGCTGGTCTTTCTGATGTTATTGCTAAACAGCGTCATGGTACTTTGCCCGAAGCCCTGCTAGATTTACAATCGCATTTAGCCATGGTTGTGCTTGGGTCAAAAGGGCGTGGTCATGAGGGTGAATTACACGGCTTGGGTGCACAGTTAGAAGATGCTATTCGGGTGATTAATAAACCTGTTTTTATTACGAAGTCGACTTTTAAAGAGCCAAAAAAGGTGATGTTCGCATATAACGGCAGCCCAACCTCACATAAAGCATTGAATTTGTTGTCAAATATGGCTCTATTTAAACAAGGCCTCGAAATTCATGTTGTTAGTGTACAAAAGAATTTGGCTGCAGCCCAAAACCTGATAGAAGATGCGCAAAGTGTTTTGAATGCTGCAGGGTTAGATATGATTGGACAAGCTATAACGGGGGAAGCCGTTGAAGCTTTAACGCATTATCAAATGGTTCATGACATCGATATTACTGTGATGGGTGGGTTTAGTCATGGTAAGTTGCATGGCTTCTTTTTTGGTAGTTTTACCACCCAAATGCTATTGGAAAGTAATACCCAGTTTTTATTGGTACGTTGATCTGTAGCAACCCCTTCAACTGGCCTCTAATGGGAGTTTTCTATTCGAGGCTTTTTTATTTTTAGTAATCAATAGCATTTGTTTGTAATCTTTTAAGTGCTAACTTGTCTGAGTTAGTACAAAATCAAAAGAGAGAAAGAATGGCTCAAGTAACAGAATATGATCTTTGTGTTATTGGTGGCGGGGCTGCTGGTCTAGTTACTGCTGCCGGTGCAGCAGCATTAGGTGCAAAGGTGATATTGATTGAGCGTGATAAGTTAGGTGGTGATTGCCTTTATACAGGCTGTGTTCCGAGTAAGGCTTTGATTCATTCGGCTCAAGTTGCTTATGGTGTAAAACAAGCATCGCGTGCTGGGTTATCAGCGATGCTTGAGCCTGTTGACCAAACGAAAGTGATGGCGCGTGTTGCTCAGGTTATTCAAAAGATTGAACCTAATGATAGTCCTGAGCGGTTTCGTGAATTGGGCGTTGAAGTGTTGTTGGCTCAAGCTCAGTTTATTGATGACAATACATTAACCGCAGGCGAGAGAACGATTACGGCACGTCACTTTGTGATAGCAACAGGAACACGCCCTGCGGTGCCAGATATTCCGGGACTGGATAGTGTTGATTTTCTGACCAATGAAACCATTTTTAATGTCACTGATCCGATTAAACATTTAATTATTATTGGCAGTGGCCCAATTGCCTGTGAAATGGCACAAAGTTTTGTTCGCTTAGGGTCTAAGGTTTCGATAATCAGTCACTCTGACTTATTATCGCGTGAAGATGATGACATGTCGGCGGTGGTGAAGGCACAGTTTGAAGCAGAGAATATTGATTTACATTTAGGCGTTGACGTTGAATTAGTCATTAAGGCAGACACTGGCTTGGCGATACAGTTTGATAACGGCGAACACCAGATGATCGAAGGTAGTCATTTATTAATGGCGATAGGTCGTTTACCGAACATTGATAATCTAGGTCTTGAGCAAGCGGGCGTCGATGTTGCGTCGGGGCGTTTGATAGTCGATAAGCGATTGCGAACGACGAATAAACATATTTTTGCCTGTGGTGATGTGGCGGGGCCTTATCTCTTTACCCATATGGCTGAACACCAAGCGGGCATTGTCTTGCGTAATACTTTATTTCGTTTGCCTGCCAAAGCACAAACGACGGGGATTCCATGGTGTACTTTTACGTCGCCTGAGTTGGCGCGCGTTGGTTTGTCGGAAGAGGAAGCACGTACGCAAGGTATTAGACATGCCGTGTATTGTTTTCCTTTTGCTGAGATTGATCGGGCAATTACCGATGATGACACGGCGGGGATGGCTAAAATCATTACGACACCGCGTGGCAAAATAATAGGGGCCTGTATTGTTGGGCCACATGCCGGGGAGTTGATTGCTGAATATAGTTTGGCGATGTCGGCAGGGTTATCAGTCTCTGCTTTGAGTAAGACGATTCATCTCTACCCGAGTTTGGCTCAGATAAACCGCCGGGTAGCGGATATCAGGCTCAAGGCTTCTTTGACGCCCTTTAAATTAAAGGTATTAAAGAAGTTGTTTGGTTTGAGAGGTGGGGAATAATATGCCGATGAAGTGGCTATTGTCGGTCATTTTTATAGGCTTAATCGCGAGCTTCTTTCTTTTTGGTGGGCCAGAGTACTTCACTTTAGCTGGCTTTCAAGATTATAAGGCGTCGATGTTGGATTACGTTGACCAACATTTTGTGGCATCTGTTTTTATTGCTATGGCGATTTATATTGCTGCAGTAGCACTCAGTTTGCCGGGAGCGGCTTTTTTATCGTTGCTGATGGGGTTTGTGTTTGGTCGGTGGCTAGGTTGGGCATTGCTCGTGGTTGCAGCAACGATAGGCGCCGTGTTGGTGTTTTGGCTCGCCCGTTATTTGTTTTCTGATTGGGCTAAGACGAAACTGCAAGGTGTGGCGGCGGCGCAAAAAATCATCGATACCTTTGAGCGACACGCATTACATTATTTATTGTTTTTACGTTTGGTGCCGTTGTTTCCATTTTGGTTAGTGAATTTAACCATGGCGATGACGACAATCAAAACAAGGCAATATGCCATTGGGACTTTTTTAGGTATTCTGCCGGGTAGTTTTGTGTTTGCTAACTTAGGCCAATCTTTAGCGACGATTGAGCGGCTTGATCAGGTTTTTTCTAGTGAATTATTATTGGCTTTTGGCCTATTGGGGCTGTTAATGTTGGTGCCTGTTTTTATGAGCAAGACGAAACAGTCATTTGAGGATAAGTAATTAAGTCATGCTAGATTCTGCACCATTACTGCAAGAGAGTACTTTTCCTGCCATTAGCAGGGGGAAGTTACAGACGGTACAAGTGAATTTGGGCTATCTGTGTAATTTGAGCTGTGTGCATTGTCATGTTAATGCCGGGCCTAAGCGGACGGAGTTGATGTCTAAGGCGACGATAGACCAAGTGTTAGCTTATGCAGTGGCTTCTGGTGCGACGACATTAGACTTGACGGGCGGGGCGCCAGAAATGAACCCGCATTTTTATTATTGTGTTGTTGAAGCACGTAAGCTGGGGCTTAAGGTCATTGATCGCTGTAATCTGGTGATATTACAAGAACCGGGCTATGAAGGTTTGGCGGCTTTCTTAGCCGAGCACCAAGTGACGATTGTGGCGTCCTTGCCTTGTTATATTGAAGACAATGTCGATAAGCAACGCGGTAATGGGGTCTTTCAACAAAGCTTGGCTGGCTTAAAGCAATTGAATGATTTGGGCTATGGCGTTGAACAAAGTGATTTGGTGCTTGATTTGGTGTTTAACCCACAGGGCATCAATCTTCCGCCTGAGCAACAAGCACTGGAAGTGAACTACAAAACACATTTAGCAGCAGAATTTGACGTGGTGTTTAATCAGCTTTATACCATTGCTAATATGCCAATACAGCGCTTTGGTAGTACTTTGATGAGTAAAGGTTTATTCGATGAGTATATGGGTTTATTAGTATCAAGTTATAACGCGAGTACATTAGATGATGTTATGTGCCGCGAAATTATCAGTGTTGATTGGCAGGGTTATGTTTATGATTGTGACTTTAATCAAATGCTTGATTTACCGTTGGCTGACCAAGGCGTCGTGCATATTAGCAAGTTGACGGATAAGACGCTTGAAGGGCAAACCATTGCGACACGTCAGCACTGTTATGGTTGTACTGCCGGTCAAGGTAGTAGTTGTGGCGGCGCGTTGACGTAAGACTTTTTAATTTAGGAATAAGTGATGGCTCTTGAACATAGTGTATTAGATCGGTATTCAGAAGGTGCAGAGTCGCGTCAGGCTGATTTGTGTTGCCCTGTTGATTATGATGCGTCGTTATTGGCGTTGTTGCCGCAAGAAATCATTGAAAAAGATTATGGCTGTGGTGATCCTTCTCGCTATGTTCGGGAAGGCGATGTGGTACTGGATTTAGGGTCTGGCTCGGGCAAGATTTGTTATATGGCGGCACAATTAGTCGGTGAACATGGCCGTGTCATTGGTGTTGATATGAATGATGATATGTTGGCGTTAGCACGCAAATATCAACCTGAAAT
>JABGUA010000211.1 GCA_018646825.1 Piscirickettsiaceae bacterium | reverse complement strand
CCTTTGATAGGGAGTCATCCAATGTTGGGCGATACCAATAATTAATCAGCCTTATTATGCTGGCTGAAACTCTCATATTAAATGCGGCCAGAAATTCAGCGTCTGGGGAAATTATGTGGGAAATTTTATATTTGAAAAATCCAAAAATCTCAATCGACATGCTATAGTACGCATTGATTTTGTGTAATATATCGACCCAAACATTGACAGTGAATGTTATTTAACAATAAAGTTTTCAATCCAGTTTCGCTGTCGTCTAATATCATTCTGGCCATACCATTTAAATTAGAAAAGAAGACTTAAAAGATTCGATGAATACTAAGCATAAAGTAGATAGTAATGTCCTTGAAGGTCCGATATTTCCAATCTTTATAAAGTACATGATGCCCTCTTTGCTGGGGTTGATTGCCATGACATCTGGTTCATTGATCGATGGTATGTTTATCGGCAACTATGAGGGAGTGACTGCGCTGGCAGCAGTCAATCTTATTATTCCCATTACCACGCTGCTATTCGGCGTTAGCATGATGATATCCATTGGCGGCTCTGTGCGTGGTGGCAAGTATCTAGGTGAGGAAAATACCCCTGCAGCATCGGCAATTTTTAGCAAAACCCTGATGTTTATGGTTGTTTATGGCCTGATCGTGATTGCCTTGGGACTTATATTTGAGACTGAGATCTTTGTTAGCCTGGGGGCTGATGAGACACTTTTTCCGGTGATGAGTGAATATTACCGGATTATTTTCCCCTTTCTGTTCTTCCAGTTTATTGTAATCCAAATATATTTCTTTATTCGCCTGGATGGCTTTCCCAATTTAGCAGCCTTGGCACTCGCCATAGGTGCAGCGGTCAATATTATACTGGACTATCTGTTTATCGCTGTCTATGGCTGGGGACTGACTGGCGCAGCACTGGCAACGGGACTCTCTGAGGTAATGTCCCTTGCGGTAATGCTGTTTTATTTTGACGACCCACAACGGAAAATATCCTTTGGCTTACGCCAAAACAACTGGCGCGAGGTCTTTCAGGCTGCCTATAACGGTATCTCTGAATTTATTAATGAAGTGTCTGGCGCGCTGATTGGCTTTATTTTTAATTGGATGCTTATTCAGCGAGCGGGAGTCACCGGGGTGGCAGCGATTACCTTGGTCAATTATTTGCTGTTTGTCGGGTTCATGGCTTACTTCGCTATTTCCGACTCTGCTCAGGTGATCATTTCGCAAAATTTTGGTGCACGAAACTATGAGAGAATCCACGCATTCTTGCGTATCGCCAGGATCATGATTTTTGGGGTCAGTGTAGTTATTATCAGTCTATTAATAGCCGGTAGTGAATCACTGATCGGTCTGTTTATCGATGTTGAGCGAGATAGTGAAACTCTGGCATTGGCATTAGAGTTTGTTGCTTATATTTGGCCGGTGTTTATTTTTGCCGGTTTTACTATGTTGATATCCGGATACCTAACGGCAGTGCATCGGCCATTTCAATCAGCGCTAGTGGCTAGCTGCCGCAGTTTGATTATGCCAGCGGGATTGCTGATTCTGTTTTATATGCTGCTATCGGATTACCGTTTTGTCGCCGCTATTTCAGTTGCCGAGGCGATTAGCTTTGTTTTAGCTGTCACTCTGTATCTGTACCATACTCCAACCATCGTCATAGGTAGCGACCAACTAGCCCATAAACCCGGTAGCGCTATAGACGATTAATACTAAACGTGACAAAAGGAGTCTCAACTCTTCGAGAATTCCTTCTATGTGACTTAAGAATCCTAAAAATTAGATGTTATAATTTCCAAACAAAGATTGTAACGATCAAAGGGGTTCAGTGGTTTTTTCAACGGAAATAGTAGGGTCAAAGGAATGCATCTCCTGCAAAGGCCTTACAAAGTATTCTACAAATCTTGAAAATACAGAGGTGTTAGAGGCTGCAATCACTGAGTGGACATGAGGGCAGTTATGAGTGAATCAATTTTTAGAAAAGACGCTACAGCCCAGGGGGTAGCGAAGCAACGTTTGATAGAAACTCTAGCCAAACCTGAGGAACGTATCATAAATGATCCTTACGCGGATAGGTTTGTATTAGGTGCTAGCTTTATCAAATTTATTGGGCATAGGCTCAACGTCTGGTTAGCTCAAAAACTTGTACCCGGTTTTCACGAACATCTAATTTCGCGTACGCGCTTTATCGATGATCTAGTTAAAAAAAATTCTGCCAGTGGAGTTGAGCAATATGTCATTCTTGGAGCGGGATATGATTCCAGAGCCCATCGACTTGAACTTCCATCTTCACTTAGAATTTTTGAAGTGGATCAGCCTGAAGTTCAGGCTAGAAAGCGCTCTAAACTTCCCGAAGAATTATCCAATTCAGAAAATATGACTTATGTGGCTGTTGATTTCACTCACCAGTCCTTGACTGAGCAACTTATGAATGCAGGTTTTGATCAAAACAAATCCACCGTCTTTACGCTCGAGGGTGTCTCGCAGTACATCACTAAAGAAGCTTTGAGTTCAACGATCAAAGAAGTGGCTGCGCTTACCCAAAGAGCGAGTTCAATTCTTTTTATTTCGTATGTCAGTGAACTTTTCGATAAAAATCCTGAGGCTTGCTTTGGGAAGGGTTATCCAAATGCTGAAAAACGAGCTAAATTAATAATGTATGGATCAGCGAAGGTAGGTGAGCCTTGGATATCGTTCTATGGTGCTGAAGAAATAGAAAACGTTCTTTCACAGAATGGTTATTCGGTTAAGGAGAGCGTAACTTTGAAGGATCTCAACTCTCGATACTTCGCCCCTGTTGGAAGAGCTCTTTCTGAAAATCAATTGTTACAACTCGAACATTTTGTGATGGCGGAATCTCAGAATTGATATAGCGTCTTGCCACAGAGTGTGTAGTTTAAATATGACAAGTTACTGATAAAAAAGAACAGTAGGTTAGCCTATTGAGTGGGACTGAAAAATAGTTACTAGTACTCTTTTTTCTGTCTCAGCAATGCTGTTGCTACGGAAATTTAAATGGAGGATGTTTTTTTAACAATAAGGGAGTGATTTTGTCTTGAGCTCTATATCCGCTGGAAATATTCGATAACTTCAGCGCCATCTAAAATAAAAGTTTGGCTAAAATTCGCATCGTCAGTTAATGCTACTTTTAAGGTTTGATGAGCACCAATATATTTTTGATTTGAACT
>JABGUA010000193.1 GCA_018646825.1 Piscirickettsiaceae bacterium | reverse complement strand
CGTCAAGCCTTCAGCTTCAATATATTGGTTTAAGGTTCGCGTTAATGCTGCTCTGAAACCTGCTAAATGCGTACCACCATCACGTTGTGGAATATTGTTAGTGAAGCAATAGATATTCTCTGTATAAGAGTCATTCCATTGCATGGCTAGCTCAACGGTGACATCGTCTTTCTCACCTTCGATAGCAATAATAGTTTGATGTACCGGTACCTTATTTGTATTCAGATGCTCAACAAAAGCCGTAATGCCGCCTTCGTAGTAGAACACTTCACTATTATCATCGCGCTCATCTGTCAATACAATGCGAACGCCCGAATTTAAAAAGGCCAGTTCTTTAATGCGTTTTGCTAAAATTTTGTAGTCATAAATGAGATGGGTGAAAGTCTGTTCACTTGGCCAAAACTGGATTTTTGAGCCCGTTGTATCACAGTCTTCACCTTCTTCAATCGGTGCATCAGGGACACTATCGGTATAACTTTGGCGATAAACCTTATTATTGCGACGAATTTCAAGGGTTAATTTTTTTGATAAGGCGTTAACGACCGAAACACCAACACCATGCAAACCGCCTGACACCTTGTATGAATTATCATCAAACTTACCGCCAGCATGCAGCACCGTCATAATCACTTCAGCGGCTGAAATACCTTCGCCCTCATGGACATCAACAGGGATACCGCGACCATTATCAGACACTGATACTGAGTCGTCTGGATGGATTCGAACATTGATTTCACTACAATGACCGGCTAACGCTTCATCAATGGAGTTATCAAGCACCTCAAACACCATGTGGTGTAAGCCTGTGCCATCATCTGTATCACCAATATACATACCCGGCCGCTTTCTAACGGCATCCAAGCCTTTTAGAACTTTAATATTCGACGAGTCGTAGGCGTTATCTTCAGTTGTCATATTGCATCCATATTTAGCGGATTGAGGTCAATTATTTCACTTGATCGGTCTATTTTACTCTTTATATTGATTTGTTGGTAGTGAGGTGCTGCTTCACACTAAAGAAGCGCCCCTTGTTTCACGTGAAACGTGGTGAAACCTGTGCTGTTATCTGCTAGTTGAGTCAGTGAATTATCAGTACTTGTAATGAATGTTTGCACAGAGAGTTTAGCTAATTCATTCAAAATAATTTTTTGGTGTGCGGGGTCAAGTTCTGAACTAATGTCATCAACCAATAAAATACTTTTGATATTGCCCTGCTGTGTTGTTTTTATTTGCGCCATACATAAAGCAATAAAAAACAGCTTTTGTTGGCCTCGGGAAAAAATCTCACTCGGCTCATAACCTTCCACCATAAAGGACCAGTCAGCGGCATGGCTACCAGAACGGGTATAGCCTAACTGTTGGTCACGTTCAATTGTTGCTGAAATTGTTTCTTGTAAAGTACTGCCCTTTGGCCAGCCACTACGGTATTTTAATGAAAACACTTTATTCTTATAACTAGGGCAGAGCCTAGGAAAAATTATATTAAATTCAGATAACAACTGTTCTAAGCGCTTTATCCTTTGCTTGCTAATTTCTTCACCGTGCAAGATGAGGTGAGAATCCCAAAGCTGAATTTCATCCACTTTCTTATGTTGTCGAATTGCACTATTACGTTGCTGAATAACTTTCTTATAGGCTTGCCAGTGTAAATTAAAGCTTGGTTCCACGTGAAACAGACCCCAATCCAATATTTGCCGGCGATATTTTGGGCCTTGCTCAAAAAATTGATGACAATTAGCAGGAATAAACTGTAAAGGTAATTGCGAAGCGAGATCCGATAGCTTTTTTAGCGGTGCATTATTCAACCGTATTTTTAAACCAGAAGTTAAATCATATTGCAGACCTATCGGCGTTTTATGTGTCACTGTTCTTGCAATCACTTGTAACTGTTGCTGTTCGAATTGCACTGATTGCTTTAAAGAACGCGTGCGAAAAGAACGGCCTAGCGCTAATAAATGAATTGCTTCTAGTATGCTGGTTTTACCTGCACCATTTTCACCAAGCAACAAATTAATACCTGGAGAGGGTGACAAAGAAAGCGCTGAAATATTTCGCAGCTGTCTGATGGTTAATTCTGCCAGCACTGTTTTATATCTATAATAGTTAAAGCCTCACTGTACTGTAAAAATTAGGTTCTATAAAGTACGATTTATAATATAGAAAATAGGATGACATATAATCCTTTGACAATATTTTGTTAAACCTTATTATAAAGGTAAAGATGTTTGTTTTAGTGTTTTTAACAGGAATTCTCGATTATGAATTTACCCACATTACGACAATTACGCTACCTAACTGCGGTTGTCGCAACTAAACACTTTGGCAAAGCAGCTGAACAATGTTTTGTCACACAATCGACTCTGAGTGCAGGGATTCAGGATTTAGAAGCATTACTAGGTGCTGCATTATTGGAAAGAACCAATAGGAAGGTACTTGTCACGGCGTTAGGCCAAGAAGTTGCCCAGCGTGCCCAGCATATTTTATCGCTAGCCGCTGACTTAGTTGATGCCGCAGAAATCGAGAAAAACCCTTTTTCAGGCAGGTTACGCATTGGTGTCATTCCCAGTATTAGCCCATTTTTGCTTCCAAAAGCATTGCCTATACTTCGTAAAGAGATGCCTCAAATGGAGCTTGTATTAATAGAAGATCAATCCGAGCGCTTAGTTAAGCAACTTAACGAAGGAGAGATAGATTTGGCAATTTTGGCTTTTCCGTTTGATGTTGGCCAGCTTGAACATAGCATCTTTGCCTCAGAAACGTTCTGGGTCGCTTTACCCGTTAATCACCCTCTTGCTAGTAGCGATGGCATTGAAGCCTCGCGTTTGCCTGTAGATGACTTGTTATTATTGTCAGAAGGGCACTGCCTCCGAGAGCACGCTTTAAGTGCATGTAGCCTGCCATCAACAACGCAACGTACCAGTATGCAAGGAACCAGTTTATATACTTTGATTGAAATGGTTGCTGGTGGGCTTGGTATTACGCTAATCCCTGAAATGGCCATCACATCAGACATGGTCACTCATGCTGACATTAGCTTGAAACCACTTCTTGCCAAGGAAAAACCCGTTAGGGAGCTGGGCCTCGTATGGCGTTCAAGTTACCGCTCAACTGCCGCAATTGATATTCTCTCAACACATTTCGCGCAGGCGCTGGCTCAATAACTAGCTATTCCGACTTAGCGTAAAAGCCACGTATGGCAGGAAAACTACTTTCAATAATTGATGTTGTGGTTTGTTCATCAAAAACAGCATAGACACGGCTTTGAGGATCCACTAAAAACAAGTGGTGCTCTTGCTCAATTTGATAGCCGCCATTACTTAAATCCGTTTTTAAATAGAGCGCGACAAATGTTTTCGCTAAGCGCTCAATTACCGCCTCATTCTCGGATTCAAGAACTTGAAAGTTGAAGCCTTTCTCATCTAACCCTTGTGCTAATTTACCTATTGCGCTAGCTTCAGTGTCCAAGCTAATCAGTAGAACACTGACATCTTGACTTGCGTAAGCTGATTGAAATACGGCTAATTTATTGAATACCTGTAAACAGGCAGGCAGGCAGTTTAAGTGGCTAAAATACACCATTGTCCACTTCTCATTAAACACATTGTGAGTAAGCGCTCGCTTTCCATTATAGGCAACTTGAATATCATCTACGTGCCTCGGGGGGATGTAATATAAGCGCTTAATTCAGCGGGTATAACACGTAAATCTTCTTGTATTAATCCAGAACGAGTGAACCATAAGATCAATAAAAAACTAACAATAACGAGATATGTGACTAAAAAACACTTAGAATTAAGTCCTTGGCACCGTTTGCGTTCAGCCATGTTCGTTCTCGCCACACTGTTTAAACACCCGATCCTAACATTATCAGGATTACTCAGGTATGAGTGAAAAGCTATTCAAATCCACTGCGATCGTCAGCAGTATGACTTTTTTATCCCGAATTCTTGGCTTTATTCGAGATATCGTGATTGCACGTCTATTCGGTGCAGGCTTAGGCACTGACGTATTTTTTGTTGCTTTTAAGATTCCCAATTTTTTAAGGCGCTTGTTTGCTGAGGGCGCATTTTCGCAAGCCTTTATTCCTGTTTTAGCTGAATATAAAGAAAAGGGGGGCGGGGACCTAAAAGCCCTGATCGCATCCACTAGCGGTACTTTGGCCGGGATTTTGTTCATTATTACAGCAATAGGAGTTATTGCTGCCCCTGTCATTATTATGCTCTTTGCACCAGGCTTTATTGACCAACCTGAAAAATTAACTTTGGCGGGTGATCTGTTAAAAATCACTTTTCCCTATTTGTTCTTTATTTCATTAACGGCGTTATCTGGCTCAATCCTCAACAGTTTTGGTAAGTTTGCTGTACCTGCTTTCACCCCGGTATTTTTAAATATTGCTTTAATTGCTTCCGCTATTTGGCTCTCTCCTTATTTTGAACAACCAGTGACCGCTTTAGCATGGGGCGTCTTTATTGGTGGTATCGTCCAGCTACTTTTCCAAATACCTTTCCTGATGGGTATTAATCAATTACCCAAACCAAAATGGAACCTGAAAAATAGCGGTGTAAAGAAAATATTCAAGCTGATGATACCGGCCATGTTTGGTGTTTCTGTTTCACAAATCAATTTATTACTTGATACCTTATTAGCTTCTTTTCTAGTCACTGGTAGTATTTCGTGGCTATATTATTCTGACCGGCTAGTTGAGTTTCCCCTGGGTGTATTTGGCATCGCTCTCGCTACTGTCATCTTACCCAGCCTATCTAAAAAGCATGCAGCTGCATCGACCATAGCATTTTCAAATACAATCGACTGGGCATTGCGCTGGGTCTTTATTATTGCGACTCCGGCTGCTATCGGGTTAATTTACCTTGCTGAACCATTACTACTTACCTTATTCCAGTACGGTGCCTTCACAGCCGAGCATGCTTACCAAGCCTCTTTGAGCTTAATGGCTTATGGCTTAGGTTTATTGCCCTTTATTTTTATCAAGGTCCTCGCATCAGGCTATTACGCCCGACAAGACACCAAGACACCGGTTAAAATTGGTATTATCGCGATGGTCGTCAATATGGTGTTAAATATAATCTTGATGCTACAGTTTGCCCACGTCGGCTTGGCTCTCGCAACAGCTTTATCCGCCGCTTTAAATGCTGGGTTGCTCTATCGGGGTTTACGAAAAGAGGGGGTGTATAACCCTCGTTCAGGCTGGGGTCGCTTCACGCTACAACTCTTACTGCCTAATCTTGGCTTAGTGCTGATGCTCTTTTGGCTTAACCCTTCGCAAGCAGAATGGTTAGCCAGCTCTGGCACACAACGCAGTGGACAATTGCTTGGATTAATTGCAGCAGCAGCTACCGTCTACTTTATACTCCTTCATATCGCCGGTATTCGTATCCGGCAATTACTAAAGCCCTTAGCAGCGACAAATTAAAATAATAAACTAGAAACTGTTCATCTCAAGCTCTTGGAAAATGCGACCGGCGTTCTTTGTCGCTAATTCTTCAAAGGTGTCTAAGTGGCGATAGGCAGATTGATCAATTTGGTAAGCTTCATCCAAGCCCAGATCGTCATCTAACAGTTTCCTTGCCTCATCCTGTAGGTAGAGTAGGTATCCTTTTGTCTCAAGCGTCACAGTCGCCATATCCGTTGGTTCTCCATGTCCAGGAATAACATGCTTTGCCCCCGTTGCCACAAACAAATCGAAGGTCTCGACCCACTTAAGTGTTTCGGTCTCAGGAAAGACTGGCAACATACGCTGATGAAAAGCCATATCACCAGCAATGATCACATCTTGTTTTGGTAGATACACTGAAATGTCGCCAGCCGAATGTGCCGGCCCAAAATAAATTAACTCAACCGGAATGTCTCCCAACTGGAGCGTTGCCCGCTCTGAAAAACTCATGTCTGGCATAACAATGGTGGTATCTAATCCCCGTTCCTTGTTATAACCCTTCATCCCGTCTAACTCATCGACACCATGCTTTTCTATTTCTGCAATGGCATCATCATGGGCGATAATCTTCGCACCTTGTTTCCGCCAATAGTTGCTCCCTAACATTGCATGACCTTGGCCATTTTCGAGCACAACATAACGAACCGGCTGATCTGTAATTTTATTAATTTCTTGGTGTAATGCCTGTGCTAATAAATACGAGGCACCCGCATTAACAACCAGTACACCGTCATTACTGATCACGAAGCTCAAATTATTATTATGACCTGCATTTTCATAGGTCGGTGGCTGCGTCGCGCCGATTGAACTCCAGACACCCGGCACGACTTCAACCGGTTTTGAGTATAATTCAGACTCTGGATATCTATCTGCATCTGTGTCAGCAAGGCTATTAACACTGAATGACCATAACAATGTAAAGAGGACTAATGATCTCATATGCCGGAAATCCTTCTATCAAAATAAACTAATAAGGGACATCATATTCCATGTCTATCAGTACTCAAAACGGGCACTTAGTTTTTGCCGGTTTTAATTTAATCTTATAGTACTATAATATGTTTTAATTTGACCATCCAGTCCTAAATTAAGTTCATACGTAAAAGTACGACTTCGCATTTTTAACCCTTTCGCTTACTGTAATAGTGCTTTAATTCGGGTCATTAAAGGTAAAAGATTTTATTGTTGTTTTCTATCAACTTTATCGCTATACCAATGTTTTGCGAAAAGTAAGCGCCTACTTACATTAATGTCTTTCCCTGTAGTAAAACTGCACGCTTGCTATGGAGGCTCGGTGCATCACATATATAGTTGAGGAGATAGTCTATGTACACTGACGAATCTAAAATTCTTGAAACGGTTCAAAATATCAGTAGTACAGTCGTTGCTGAAGATGCCGAAGCAACTGATCGCCTTGCCCGCTGGCCTGAGCGTAGTCTTCGTAGCTTTCAAAAAGAAGGACTTGGCGGCCTCACTGTACCTGTCGAATATGGCGGCCTTGGCCAAGGCACTAAGACATTGGCAAAAGTATGTGAAATTATAGGTCAAAGCTGTACAAGTACGGCTATCTGTTATGGGATGCATGCCGTTGGCAGTGCCGTTATTGCCTCAAAAGCGACCGATTATCAGCAAGAAAAGTACCTAACTCCTATATGCGAAGGACGGCACCTGACTAGTATTGCACTCAATGAGACTGGCTCGGGCTCGCAGTTTTATTTGCCGCAAACGCGAATGCAATATCACTCTGAGTCTGAATACAATATCAACGGTGCTAAGTCTTTTGTCCTCAATGGCGGCAAAGCCGATTCATATATTATCTCAGCAGTTGCTGAAGGATCTCATACTCCTGGAGAACAATTTAACTGCTTTATGATTAATGCCGATGCAGCAGGTATTCAATGGGGTGAGCGATGGAAAGGCATTGGCCTAAGAGGAGACAGTAGCCGAGACTTATTTCTCGATAGTGTCAAAATTCCAGATAAAAATATTTTGGGCCAATTTGGCGATCAAATTTGGTATGTTTTTAACGTTATTACGCCTTATTTTTTAACCGCGATGGCGGGGAGTTATTTAGGTATTGCTCGGGCTGCAATTAATGAGGTAACGCACCATATCAAAAACCGTGAGTTCTCATTTAATGGTCGAGCTTTGGCTTCATCGTCAGTCATTCAATACCAACTTGGCGCTTTATGGGCTAAATATGCTCGCTCACGTGCATTGGTTTATTATGCGACAGAATGTTACGATATGGATCAAGATAACGCGTTAATTGACTTATTTGCAGCCAAGGCTGAAGTCGCTGATGCCACTATCGAAATCGTCAATGAGGCTATCACGCTCTGCGGTGGCTATGCCTACCAAGAAAAGTCAATATTAGACCTTTTATTAAGAGATGCTCGCGCAGCGCATGTTATGACACCAACAGCAGATATATTAAGGGTTTGGACCGGTCGCTCTATACTTGAGCAGCCACTATTAGCAGATACATGAGTAGCAGAATATCATTACTTTCTACTGGCGAAGATCTCCTTACTTATCTTAATACCAATCTCAGTGCTGGTGTTTTTTTAGAGCACAACGATCTCCCTAAAAACCTCTATAAAGTTTTAGAACAAAGCTTTGGTAAACCCGACATTATTGTTCTAGGACTTAATGTTGAAGATCCCATTAGGACAGCAGAACATATCTTAGTTTTGCGCCGAGATATTAAAATCGTCATTCTTTGTAAAGGGGGGCGACAAAATATCCTGCAAAAAGCCATTCAGTTCTCACCTTTTTTAAACTCCGACGTCACTTCTTTTGAATATAAAAGCCATGCAAGCTTGCAAAAAAAGCTACAAACGCTGGTCGACAATGTCGAAAAACAACGGCTTTACCGGTCGGCCATTGAGGTTGTTGAAAAAGAAAGAACGTCGATCGCACCCACACGTCCTTTGGTTGCTAATTATCTTGATAAATTATTAGATCGGATTCCAATTGGCATTCTCAACCTTGACTCTCATGGGCGAATTCTAAACTTGAATCGAAGTGCACAAAGCTTATTGGGCCGCAGTGAACGCGCTCTAGTCAATACTGAGTTACATACTCTCTTCTCTAGCAACGATACCGAAAACATTCAAAACTTAACCCACAATGCGTTGGTTGGTGATGAAAAAAATCACTCTATCGTCATCTCCCTTAATTCTCTAGAATTAAAATGCTATATAGAAATCAGCATCTCACTCTTAGCCATTAACACGGCTGAACCAATCCTAACCGCTATTTTGCAAGAAGTAACCGATAAAGTGCTGGAAGAAATAAAACGGAAAAAAGCAGAGAAAGCACTGCAAGCCAGCGAACAACAACTTCGTTTAGTTATCGATGCAATTCCTGAGTTAATTGCCTATGTTGATGCAGATCTGGCTTACCAGTTCAATAACAAGGCTTTCGAAAAATGGTTTGGGTTCTCTCGTCATGAAATCAAAGGTAAAAAGATCTGGCAAGTCATCGGTGAGCGACCATATTCGGTTATCACTCCTTATATTAAAGAAGTGATGTCTGGCAAAATAATCACTTTCGAAGAAAAACTCAACTACCCCTACCGCGGTGATGTTTATATTCGTAGTTCTTATGTGCCCAATTTCTCAGAGTCTGGCAAGGTCATTGGGTTCTTTTTGCTCACTGCTGATATTACGCAATCGAAAAATGAAGAAGAGGGTAAGTTAAAGCATATGTTAGAAGCTGCTCATGCCTCACGGATTATCACCATCGGTGAAATGAGTACCCAGTTGGCTCATGAGATTTCTCAGCCACTCGCTTCAATCGGCGCTTATAGCAGTGCATGTGTTCGTCTGATTGAGAAAGATCGCGCTGACACTAAGGAGCTCTATACCGCCTTTCAAAATATATCGACCCAAGCTATCCGAGCTCAAGCGATTATGCATGAGTTAAGAAATTTTGTTAAAAAAGACAGTTCTCGTAAAGTCGTTGCTATTAATGATTTAGTTCAAAATGCCATTCGCTTCTTACAAATTGAAATTAGAGAAAATAAACCTAATCTAAGTTTGAATTTAGCTGAGGAATTGCCACTTATCAAGGCCGATCAAATCTTGATTGAACAAGTTATTGTGAACTTAGTTAAAAATGCAATGGAAGCCATGCAGGTCCTTGACCAGAAATCACGCCGTTTGACTATTGAAACAGATGTGTGTCAGGATTCAGGCGTCTTTGTTTCTGTTAAAGACAGTGGTCCGGGTATTACTGACTATGAATCAAGTAAAATTTTCGAGCCATTTTATACAACAAAGCCAGAAGGAATGGGAATGGGCTTAGCCATTATCCGTTCTATTATTGACTCACATAATGGCGAACTAGAGGTGCTTGCAAATGAAGATAATGGCACAACCTTTCGCTTTACCCTTCCTGGCAACCCGGAAAACTAGGCTATACCATGGATAATATATACATTGTCGACGATGAAGCAGCATTAAGAGATTCGCTTAGTATGCTGTTACGTGCAGAAGATTTTAATACTGAACAATTTGCCACTCCAGCTGCATTTCTAGAACAAGTTAATGATTTACCTCAAGGGCTGGTTATTCTCGATTTATGGATGCCTGGTATGTCAGGAATTGAGGTAATACAAGAACTAAACCGACGTGGCGTTACATTACCTATTATTTGTATTACTGGCCATGGCGATGTAAATACAGCAGTTAAAGCCATTAAACTCGGCGCCGCCGATTTTTTCGAAAAGCCCTTCGACTCAACACAATTAATTGATCGCATCAGACACTGTTTACAAGAAAAGCAAAACCAAAGACAGCTCGATGTTTTCAGTTCTCGCGCCAAAGAAATCGTCTCTAAACTGACACCGCGTGAGCATGAAGTTTTGCAAGGTCTTGTTGAAGGTCTGCGTAACAAACAGATTGCCTACAATATGGGAATTAGTATCCGTACTGTCGAGCTCCATCGCGTCCATGTGATGGATAAATTAGAGGCAAAATCCTTATCTGATGTTTTAAAAATAGCCATTGCCGCTGACTACGAAAACATCAAGCTCTAGAATAAGGTTTCGATCATTTCATGTAATAATGTCACTGTCTCAGGATCATCCGTTAAAACATCTGCGATTCCACAGCGACAAGCCATTTTATGATCGAAACCACGGTTAATTAATTTCGCTGTATGAACAAGAAGGCGAGTACTCGCACCTTCATCAAGGCCGTTACCCACTAAGTTTCTTGTCATTTCAGCTAACTTCACTAACCGCTCACAAATAGCAATATCTAGCCCCGCCTCTTGATTAACGATTTTAGCTTCAACATCTGCAGCAGGATAACTAAAATCGATAGAGATAAAGCGTTGTCTAGTACTTGGTTTTAAGTCTTTCACAGCGCTTTGGTAACCAGGGTTATAAGAAATCGCCAAACAAAATTCTGGTG
>JABGUA010000064.1 GCA_018646825.1 Piscirickettsiaceae bacterium | reverse complement strand
TGTTTTCTTTTCATTGGTGACTAATCGACCATACTTAGGGCTGCGCAGCCCATCAAGGCGGATCTTCATTCCAGCAAGGGGAGTCTCGCTACCCTGAAACAGTTGATTTGTGTAGTAGTAGTCAGCGCCAATTGCAATAGGTGCTGAGGAAGAGGTACCTGCTGGCTCAACATTTCTTACGGACTTAGCTAAGTAGTAACCCATTTCTGAGAACAGTTCCAAGCTTCCACCAAGGTCATGGCTGAAGGTAGCGAATATATTCTTCCGCTCAAGCTTACTTCTAAAATCACGATATAAGCCAGGATTGAGATAGTAATTGTCTGAGGTTGTATCAGGCACCAGACAGGTACCATAACCCGTGTCCAAAGCTTTTGACCCAGCGCACTTAGAATCCGCAGTTGGTAGAATTTGCATCTCGCCTCGAGAATCAGTGAAACTATTTGTCCCAGATTGATCGAGCTGGGCGTACTGATAAGAATACAAATTTCTAAAAGCAGTAGCGCCTTTCCAAGGCGAGTCATCAGCTAGAATTGTGCGATGATCACCTGCGCTCCACCTAGGGTCTTCCGTAGCGGCAATATTGTCACGATCATAGTAATCGACTAATACTGTTGCGTGAGATTTCCCATCATTAAAATCAGAGCCGAACTTAGAGCTAAAAGTCAAATCATTAGCATCAAAGTGATCAAACCCGGTCATTTTTGTGGTAAAGCTAAAACCTTCGTAATTGCTATCAATCACATTATTTATAACACCTGCTACGGCGTCAGCACCATAAATTGCTGAGGCACCATCTTTCAAAATCTCTACCCTTTCCATGCCAGACGTCGGTATTAAATTTGAATTGACAGTCAACGTAGGGACGTAATCGCCACCGAGTAATTCAGTCTGATAGCCGGCGGTATTAACAAGCCGCCTTCCATTTAACAGAACTAAGGTATTACCCACGCCCATATTTCTTAAATTATAGGAGCCTACGTCCCCTCTTGCTGAATTTACCCCGCCAGAAAAAGCCTCAGCCTCAGTAAAGTAATTAAGTCCCATTTCCGCTAGGTTCTCTAAAAACTCCTCACCAGAATCCAAGCCCAATGCATCAATATCCTCTGACGTAACTACGCTAACTGGAAGAGCGGTATTAATTGCCGCGCCCTTTATCTGAGATCCTACGACTATTACCTCTTCTAAAACCTCATTTGCTTGCCCCACAACCACTGAACTGGCAATCCCAGCAAATGAGAGAACCGCTGACTTTGCTACTGTTGATACAATTCCTCTCTTAAACATACCGTTCCCCCACAGATTAATTTTTAGTACCGGACCTGAAGGATACTAGGTTAAGACGCCTAAGTTAGCCCTTTTTTGTAAAACATTGTTAACAGAATGTAAATAGAAAATTTGATTCCTAAGAGAGTCAAAGCGAATCTCGCCGCCCAAGACAAGATTCGCCATCAAAGCCTGCCGTCAGACATAGTACATTGCCATGGTAACGCACTTAGGAGTAGACTTTCGTATGCATCGAAATAATCAAAATTCTGTCCTAATCGTGGAGGATGAGCCTGCCAGCCTCAATCTGTTGGCTAGCTATTTTATGGCGGAAGACTATGTCGTCTATAAAGCTAGCTCGAGTGATAAGGCTGAAGAGTTATTTGAAGAAAATGATATCGATATAATACTTATGGATATCAAAATTCCTGGTAGGAGCGGATTAGAGTTGACGCGCGACTTTAGAAGCCGATCCAATGTGGGAATCATTCTAGTCAGCCAAAAGGGTGAAGATATCGATAAGATTGTCGGCTTAGAGATCGGTGCGGATGATTATGTAACGAAACCGTACAATCCCAGAGAGCTAACTATAAGAGCTCGAAATCTCATCGAACGCGTAAAACGAAGAATAAATGTTGAGCCGGAGGTATTTGATATGCAGAAGACAATCGCCTTTGGGAGGTGGCGCCTGCATGCGGCGAAACGTATGCTATGTGATGAGTTCAATAGTGAGACACGGCTCACTGAAGGCGAGTTCCAACTGCTTTCGGTACTTATCCAGAACAAGGGTGAAGCGCTTAATAGAGATCAGTTAATGAATCACATGAAACATCGCGATTGGTATCCGACTGATAGAACGATCGACGTAATGATTGCTAGAGTTAGAAAAAAACTAGGAGACAACCGTAGCAATCCGAAATATATAAGTACAGCTCATGGTACTGGATACATTTTTATTGCCAATATTCTTACTCAGAAAAATATTATTTTATGATGAGACCCTATCAAATACCCTTTAGAAAAAGCCTTGCATATCGCCAAGCTAAAGGTGCCGTGATAATGGCTTTTATTATTGGAATTATCCTAAGTAGTGGTCAAATATATCTGGATTATTTTTCTCAAAAAGATGAAATTAATAAAAGCATCTCTGACGTTTTAATCACAGCTAATCGTGCCGCCTTCCATACTGCATATAATCTTGACATTACGGGAGCGGAACAGGTATGTGAGGGTCTAGTCAGCAATAAGGCAATAGTGTCGGCCTCAATCTACGATGATAATGGCATTAAAATTGCTGGGGTTGCGAACAGCCAAACATACCAAAGCAATAAACTGATAAAACTTTTTTTCGGAGACGCACAAACTTCAGAAAATATACTTAAAGATACAAGTGTTTATCCTAAGGCTGTTGGACGGCTAGTTGTGACCGTAGACCCGTCTTTGGTTGCAGACACCTTCATTACTAGGTCACTCGTTGTGTTGTCATCTGGAATTTTAAGAAACTTTGCTCTCGCGATCACTCTGTTAATACTTTTTTACTACACTTTTACGAGACCCCTTTTTCAAGCTAGCCAACCAATTCAAAGGGGTCTGACTGAACAAAAAATACCTATGCCAGTCAATCATAAGGATGACGAAATTGGTGTCCTAATAGCTGCCTTCAATGATCATCTAAATGTAATACGAACACAACATAAACAGATAAAGGAGAGCAATGACAATCTCGAAACTGTAGTTGAGGAGCGAACTAAGGAACTTGAGGTTGAAAGACAGATTGCCATATCTGCAAGCCAGGACAAAACAGACTTCTTAGCTATAATGAGTCATGAGATTAGGACTCCCATGAATGGAATTTTGGGGATGGCAGAGTTACTGAAACGAAATGCTGACCATGTGGACAGACAGGAGTATGTCGATGCAATATTTGATTCAAGCAGATCGCTAGTGGCAATGATGAACTCGGTGCTTGATTTTGCAAAGTATGAGCAGGGTATCTTTGAGCTTGATTCAATTACATTTAACCTACATGGGCTTGTTCATTCAGTAATCTTTTCACTAAACACAACCGCGGAGACCCGTGGCATTGCTTTGACAGAAATAATTGGAGGCAATGTTCCAAGATATATACATGGCGATCCAGAAAAACTAAGACAGGTCTTCCTTAATCTAATTAATAATTCTCTTAAATTTACTCAAAATGGTTCTATCACATTAAGAGTTGACCGCTGCGATATGTCCTCCCCGACTCATCTTAGGATTAGGTTTTCAGTCATTGACACAGGTATCGGAATTTCTAGTGAAGCCAATCAACGGATATTCGAGCCATATGGGCAGGAAGATAATACTGTATCAAGACGATTCGGTGGCACTGGACTCGGCTTGGCCATCTGTAAAGAAATAGTAGAGAAGCAAGGAGGGAAAATAGACTTTGTCAGTCAAAAAAATAAGGGTAGTACGTTCTGGTTTGAACTAGACTTCCTAGTTGGCCAAAATATTATGGAAACAGATGTCATAGATTCAAGAGCGAAACAAACATCGACGATGGCACTTAATATTCTGGTAGTTGATGACGTCGAGATTAACAGAAAGTTAATCAAGGGCCAGATACAACATCAGCCCTGGCGTACTTTTTTAGCGGGAAATGGAGTTGAGGCCCTTGAAATCCTTGATACCGTCAAGATTGATGTTGTACTGATGGATCTTCATATGCCTGTTATGGATGGCTTGGAGACGACACTAAAAATTAGGCAGATCGAAGAACACCGTGACATCAAGATTATTGGCAATTGCGCAATATTGAGTTCGGAAATGCGAGAAAAATGCCTAAAATCTGGAATGGATAATGTAGTAGAGAAACCTCTCGATATGGATAAGCTTAATAACATGATATCTAGGTTATATAATGATGACGTGGATATCGAATTATCAGAATCTTTTAGAACGGATATTCAGTTGGTTGCAAAGCAGATCTTTGACGATCATTGCTTGACTCTTGGTTCAGAAAAAGTACGAAGCCTATATATGGAAGCGGAAGAATCTGCTCGAGATTTAGTTTATAAAATAAGCATCGCTCCGATCAATCATCACGACCTTCTCGTGAGCTTATCTCACGCTCTTTCTGGACTATGCTCTAACTTTGGGTTTTTAGCACTCGGACGAGTTGCCAATGCGCTTGAGGAACGTGAGCAGACAACAAATAATCAAATGGCTCAAAAACCGCCTCAAATTAGTCAGCTAAAATCACTCGCCGATGCGACATCCCATGAATTAAAAAATATTCTAAAAGATATCCATGAATAGATATAATCTCAAGATATTGATTAGATTATTCATACAGTGCGTTAGTTTTCTAATATTCAGTAGTAACGTAGAAGCAGTTGATTTTAAGGTAGTTGCTGAGGCGACCCCATTTACTGTGAAAGAGGACAATGCTTTAGACGGAGGCGAAGCTACTCTTTTTGTCAAAGGTCTATTGGCAAAAAGTCAAGTGAGCTACAGCATAAGTTTCGAGCCATGGAAACGCGCGTATCTAAAAGCACAGGTAAATCCTAATATTCTTATTTATCCAATAGCCCGAGATCAAATAAGGGAAACGAAATTTGAATGGATCGGACGATTAATTCCCGTGAGCTATTATTTATTTCGACTTGCGGGGAGAAAGGAGATAAATGTTGAAAATTTGGAGGACGCAAAAACTTGGCGCATGGGTGTAGTCAATGAGCATATACATCATCAATATCTTAAAAAAGCTGGCTTTACACATCTCCAACCGGTAAATAGCAACCAACAAAATTTATATAAGTTGTTACTTGAGAGAATTGATATTTTCCCAATGAGCGATGGTGGCATGATGCAACTGTGCAGTCTTGAGAAGATTGAATGCGCTAAATTTGTGCCAATTCTTAAGCTAAAAGAAATTTCAGGAGGCTTGTACCTAGCAGCTAGTACTAGCTCAGATGATGAACTCGTGATTCATCTTCGAAAGAAATATCAAGAATTATTAGCCACGGGATATCACCAAAATTTACTACGTAAACGATTGCTTCGGATAGACGAATTCAAGGAGCTATGGCCTGTAGATTCAATCCCAGAAAGTTAGTCAAACTTTATTTCCGAAAAGATTTTTGGCTTATTTGAAAGGCTAATCCTGTCTGCCGTAAAAGTCAGCTACTGTTTTATCAGCGATATCTTGCAAGACAATCTTGTTGTCATCAGAGATCGTATCAAAGTAGTCATAAGTCAGGCCAACGGAAGATGAATTGAAGATCGATGCAAAAACCACACAAGCTGCCAAGTACGTGCCTAGCAGGCTGGGGTGGGACCCGTCAAAAACTTTGTGCAACCGTAAATCCGGGTATCTTTCGTATGCTCTTGCAAACGCAAGACCCACCGGAATGACTAATATGTTGTTATCATCCCCCGCTTTTAGATATGTTCTTTTTATCAAGTTAATCATATTCGAATCAGACGCTTTATGGGGCTCCACATAAGCATGGGTCATATACAAAGCGATCTCACTACCTCTCGCTCTAATGATGCCTGCCTTTTCTTCAACTTGGTGATAAAAGGCTTGTCGACTATCCTCTGATAACGGTTCTGAGCTTCCGCCCTGAAGAATGACGAGTTCGAAGTTTCGTTTTACCCCAATGTTTTCCGTGCCCATTAGATAGTGAAGGTTATGATGGGATAGTTTTGACCCACCGATAGTGGCTGATTTGTAGACGGATAATTTAGCATTTTCGGGAAACCTTTCTGCGGCCATCCTACGAACATGATTATGAAGACTATCGTTGTAATATAGGTAGCTATTACCAACGAATAAAATTCTATTTGCCCGCTGATTCTCAAGCGCCTTAATAGGTTCATCTGCTAATGAATCCGAATTCAAAAATAGAGTTAGGAATGATAGCACAGTTATGAAAATGTACTTCTTCATTATGTTGTTCACAATTAAATTGAATGGGGGAATGACCATTTTAATTAAATTATGTGTACTTGCAGTTTAGAGCGTGAAAAAAAGAAATGGTCGGGGTAGTTAAGCGTCATAATATTTTCCAATTATTCTAATAGCCAGTGATTTATCTCTCTAATCTATTAAAGTACTGTCCCAAGTTTTGCAAAAGAGTCTCAGACGACTATTGTCGGAAAAAAAATGTAGCAGGAAGTGTACTTAATTGTATATAAAATAAATCATTAGCCACAACTAACGCCAGTCCCACGCAAACCACAGTAGCCTGAGGGATTCTTGGCCAGATACTGCTGATGGTATTCTTCGGCATAATAAAAAGTCGGCGCGGCGATTATCTCTGAATTGATTTCACCATAACCCAAATCCGTTAGCCGCGTTTGCACTAGCTTAGCTGACGCCATGGCGGCTTCAAGCTGTTGGGCACTGGTGCAATAAATTGCCGAGCGATACTGAGAGCCGCGGTCATTGCCTTGGCGCATACCTTGTG
>JABGUA010000045.1 GCA_018646825.1 Piscirickettsiaceae bacterium | reverse complement strand
CCTAATTTCTTTTATATTAATGACCAGCAAATTTTCAGATTCAAAAGTATGGGTTACAGTTATTTTTACGCTTTACCAGGCGAATACCTTTTTTCACGAAAACTTAGTACGGTTTTTATCCCGACAGGTGAGCGAGGAAGAACCATGTTTACTTTCGAAAAAGGTAAAATTTATTATATTAGGTATACCGAAGAACATGCACGCTCAGAAGTTTGGTCTACTGGTACGATGGCAGGAGCATCGAACATATATAATCCCAAGTTTGAGCTAATACCACCTGAAAAAGCACAGCATGAGATATCTAATACAAAATATCTATCTGTAAGGACAAATGAGCTTAGTCCTGCCCATTAACTAATTCTTTTATTTAATTCGCTGCCGCGAGGGCGTTCATTTATTTTGCGTGGCCAAAATAAACAGAACCAAACAAAAGGCCAGCCCATGCTTGCCCTGCAGGTTCCCTCACTTTTCAATCTATTTGAGATACGACGAAAACTCCCTTCGCTCAGACACTCGTCGTATTGATCTCAAATAGCTTTTCAAAGCTCGGCTTCGCATAAGGGCACTGTGACTTGTTTGCAAAGTTTGTGCTGTTGCTTGGATTCCCCATTTTGTACTGACGAATTATCTTTTTCTCTCAGGTAATAAGACGACCAGTGTCTGAGCGAAGGGAGTTTTCGTCGGCTGCCTGAGATAAAAAGATAATTTGTGAAGCCGTAGGCCAGTGCAATGGGTGGCCTAGGGTTGTTAGGGAAATGGCCACGCATTTCCTTAACTCGACCTTAGTCGAAATAAAGGCTGTAAAGAGGGTATTAAATGTTATTACCTGCTGATGCGTTATAAATCACCGGCATCCGCCCCTTCCACCGTTGCCAAACCAAATCATCAGTCATCAACTCCGCCATAAAACACCCAACATTAATGCGACTAGTCTGACCAGCATCAAATATCGCACTTCGTGTTGGAGAAGGGTGAAGTTCATAGTCACTTACATCATCTGAATCAATCAGACTATCCGGCCGAACGGCGGCCCATTCAATACTGGGATGGTTTTGACCTATGTTGGTTCGTAAGAAATCAGCGGCTTGTTCATTATCAACGTGTGGTGGTAGTAATAAACGTAGTAGACCAATGACCAGATGTTGAGCAAATGAAATAGGTTCAACTAAATCCTGATTTCGGTTACCGGTTGTATTCATTAAAACAATCTTAATGGGATGTGTTGGTTTGTTGGCCTCAATTGCTTGGCATAAGTGGCGCACAGTCTCGGTAACGAGTCGCCGAGGTTGCCCATAAATGCCTTTAAAAGACAAAGTGTGACCCCAAGCAAGACAGCACCGCATGGCAATCAGTCAAATGGTTTTGTAGTTCTTTGATGCTTATTTCAACAATATTACCAACAATTAGCGACAAATTAGGATATTTTTTGATGTTGTCAGGTAATGTGCTTGTGGAGCGAATGATCGCTTTAACGTGTTCACCACGATCGAGTAATTGAACAAGGAGGTGCTGCCCGGTTGCACCACTGGCACCAACAACTAAAACTGACATTCAAGCTCCTATTTGACGTTGAAAAAATAAAGACAGGCTAAAAGGACGTTTTTTAGCTTTTATGCCCATGGTACACTTTAACTATATTTATAATTTAGGCTTGGCGTTGATTTTGAACCCCCGTATCCAGTACTACTTGCGCTCAGCAAAGAACATTTCGCATTCCATCTTCACGTCGCGGTTTTTGGCGGTTCATTCACCAAAAATTCAGCCTGGCGTGACGGTCGAAAATGATTTCTTTGGCATCAATATCGCACCGGCTGCCGATCCGCAAGTCGATGACTTTATCATTGAACGGCTACAAGAATTAGGCTTACAGCACGTTCGGATGAATTTCACTTATGATTCATTAGACGGTCATGCAGAAAGGCTGCTACAAAAGGTGATAGCAGCTGACTTTAAAGTCCTGTTAGATCTCATACCGCCATTTGAAGATGCCAAAACATTCACCATGGCAGCGCAGCAACGTTGGATTGATTTTCTAAATACGATCGCCGAAAAATATGGCGATAAAGTAATGTGTATTGAAATTGGGTCAACACCGAACCGCGGTCGTTGGTCAGGGTTTGAGCCAGCAGATTATTTGATTGCATGGCGTATCGCGAATGAACAATTAAAACCACTTGGAATCACTTTAGCTGGGCCGAATGTGTCTGACTTCGAGCCCTTATGCAGTATTCAATTACTGAGTGAAATGCAATTACAAGGCAATGTGCCGGATATTTACACCAATAATTTATTTGTTGAACGTGTCATTGAGCCAGAGGCTTTTGATCACCGTGTATTAGGCCGGGCAATGACCAATGTCCTGAAGCTCAACTTGGTCAAAAAAGCACGGGTGTTGAAGGCGATTGGCCATGACTATGGTGTGGATAACATCATATGTACTTACAAATGTTGGTCAAGCAAACGTTTACGTCGTTGGACGGTTGCACCTGAACGAAAAAAATTAGATTATCTCATCCGTTATTTGGTCATCGCAGCAACGACAGGTGCGCTAGGAAAAGTCTATTGGGGCCCTTTGATTTGTAGCCGAGATGGGTTGATTAATGACGGTTCGACGGGGTATCCCGTCATTGATAATGTGACGTTTTATAAACAAATAAGGGGTGATTTATCTGACTTTGAGATTCGGGAAGCTTTTTATGCTTATGCGAATATCATCAAGTTATTGTCAGGTGCAACGTGTACTCAGGCAGTTAATGCTGACAAAGGTTTCCATCATTTCATTTTCGATACCAAAGAAGGTAAACAGCTTCATATCGCTTGGACGACCGATCGGGGGTGTATTAACGCCGATTTACTCTATACGAAAGCGCAATTAGAGCAATGCCAAGTGATTGATGCTTTGGGCGAGGTGATAGAAGAAGAGATACTCAGTTTTACTG
>JABGUA010000194.1 GCA_018646825.1 Piscirickettsiaceae bacterium | reverse complement strand
TTATGATCGTTATTTGGTCCGTGTTGGGGAGATGCGTCAATCCAATCGAATTATCAAACAATGCGTTGATTGGTTAAGAGGTAACCCGGGCCCAGTGATCACTGGTGATAATAAAGTCGCGCCGCCAAGTCGTGTAGAGATGAAGCGGGATATGGAGTCTTTGGTCCATCATTTCAAATTGTTCACGGAAGGTTATTGTGTACCAGAAGGTGAAGTGTATGCGGCGGTAGAACACCCGAAAGGCGAGTTTGGCGTTTATATGGTGTCGGATGGTGCAAATAAACCCTACCGTTTGAAGATTAGAGCACCTGGTTTCCCGCATTTAGCTGCCATGAATGAAATGGCAAAAGGTCATATGTTGGCTGATGTGGTGGCGATTATTGGTACGATGGATATTGTGTTTGGTGAGATCGATCGATGAGTGAGTTGCAATTAACATCCCCTAAAGAAAGTTTATTTAATGCTGATTTACGTCAACAGATTGATACCTGGGTTGCGAAATATCCTGTTGGCCAATCGCAATCGGCGGTGATTCCGGCATTGCATTTATTACAAGATGCGAATGATGGCTGGTTATCTAAGCCGTTGATGGATGCTTTGGCCGTTTATCTTGATATGCCGTTTATCAGTGTCTATGAAGTAGCGACTTTTTATACCATGTATGAGCTAGAGCCTACGGGTAAAAATAAAATCAGTGTGTGTACGAATATTTCCTGCATGTTATGTGGTTCGGAAGAGATTGTTGACCATTTGAAAATGCGTTTAGGAATCGGCTTTGGCGAGACCACGGCAGATGGTCAGGTGACATTAAAAGAAGTGGAATGCTTAGGTGCCTGTTGTGGTGCTCCGATGTTACAGCTTAATCGAGATTATCACGAAAAACTAACGGTTGAGAAAGTCGATAGCTTATTGGATGGGTTATCGTAATGGCTCAAAATCAAGTTTGTTTTAGAACCCTTAAATTTGACGAGCCGTGGTCGCTCGAATCTTATCGTCGTGTCGGTGGCTATGAAGTTTTAGAAAGAATTTTAAAAGAGAAAACAAGACCCGAAGATATTATTGAAGAGATTAAAATATCTAACTTGCGTGGGCGTGGTGGGGCTGGTTTCCCAACGGGTTTAAAGTGGAGCTTTATGCCGCGTAAAGTCCCAGGCGATAAATATATTGTTTGTAATTCGGATGAAGGAGAACCGGGTACCTGTAAAGATCGCGATATTATGCGGTTTAACCCCCATCAGTTAATTGAAGGGATGATCATTGCAGGCTATGCGATTGGTGCTGAAACTGGGTATAACTACATCCGTGGTGAATTTGTTGAACCGATTGAACGTTTTGAAGCGGCTTTAGTTGAAGCGAGAGAAGCAGGTTATTTGGGCCAAAACATTTTAGATTCCGGTGTGCATTTCGAGTTGCATACACAACCCGGTGCCGGCGCATATATTTGTGGCGAAGAGACTGCTTTACTTGAGTCATTAGAAGGTAAAAAAGGTCAGCCACGTTATAAGCCACCTTTCCCTGCAGGCTTTGGTTTGTATGGTAAACCAACAACAATTAATAATACTGAGACCTTGGCTTCAGTGCCTGTTATTTTGCAACATGGTGGACAGTGGTTTCATGATCTTGGTTTACCAAACAATGGCGGCACAAAGTTATTCAGTGTTTCTGGTCATGTTAAAACCCCGGGTAACTTTGAAGTGCCAATGGGCATGCCGTTTTCTGAACTATTAGAATTAGCAGGCGGTTTGCATGAAGGCAGAACGTTAAAAGCCGTGATCCCCGGTGGTAGTTCGACTCCGATAGTCCCGGGCGATGTGATGATGGGTTCACTCATGAGCTATGATGGTATGAGTAAAGTCGGCTCGATGTTAGGTGCAGGTTCTGTGATTGTGATGGACGATACAACCTGTATGGTTAAAGCGTTAGAGCGTATCGCAGAATTTTATTACGAAGAATCATGTGGTCAGTGCACGCCTTGTCGTGAAGGAACGGGTTGGCTATACCGTGTGGTGAAACGCATAGAGCATGGCCAGGGAAAACAGGAAGATTTAGACCGTTTATTGGATGTGGCTAATAATATTAGCGGTAATACGATTTGTGCTTTGGGTGAGGCGGCGGCCGCACCAGTTTTGAGCTTTATCAAACATTTCCAAGAAGAATTTCAGTATCATATTGACCATCAATGTTGCATGGTTTGGTCTAGCAAATCCGGCAAGAAGGGTCACTGAATATTATGATTAATATTGAAATTGACGGTATTCCGTTAACAGTTGACCCGAGCAAGATGATTATTCAGGTTGCTGATGAGGCTGGCATTGATATCCCGCGCTTTTGTTATCATAAAAAGTTATCTATCGCGGCAAATTGCCGGATGTGTCTGGTCGAAGTTGAAAAATCGAATAAAGCATTACCAGCCTGTGCAACGCCAGTGAGCGAAGGAATGAAAATTTTCACGGCATCAGCTACAGCAAAAGCAGCGCAGCGTGGTGTGATGGAATTTTTACTGATTAATCACCCTTTAGACTGCCCTATTTGCGATCAAGGTGGAGAGTGCGAACTGCAAGATCTGTCGATGGGATATGGCGCTGGTGTGGGTCGCTTTAGCGAAAGTAAGCGGGTCGTTAAAGATAAGAATATTGGCGCTTTAGTCAAGACGGATATGACTCGTTGTATTCACTGTACGCGGTGTGTTCGGTTTGGACAGGAAATTGCCGGTATCAAAGAGTTGGGTGCGACTGGCCGTGGCGAACATATGGAAATTGGCACTTATATAGAGCAGAGTTTAGGGTCAGAACTCTCTGGCAATATTATTGACCTTTGTCCTGTTGGCGCACTCACGTCGAAACCATTCCGTTATAAAGCCCGAGCTTGGGAATTGTCGGCACATGCTTCTATTGCACCACATGATGCGATTGGCTCGAATATTGAAATTCATACCCGTCGTGATGAAGTGATGCGTGTCGTGCCGCGTGACAATGAGTCTTTAAATGAAACGTGGTTATCAGATCGGGATCGTTTTAGTTATTTAGGTTTGACGCATGAAGAACGTGCGACAACGCCCATGGTTAAACAAAATGGTCAGTGGCAAAAAGTAGATTGGCAAACGGCGTTAAACACCGCTGTTACAGGTATTAAAGCTATCATTGAACAATCGGGTGCCGGGCAAGTCGCTGGTTTAGCCTCGCCAACAGCTTCATTGGAAGAAGCGTATTTACTCCAAAAACTGCTAAGCGAGTTAGGTGTTAACAACCTTGATCACCGTGTTCGTCAGCAAGATTTTTCAGATGATGCGGTGAATTATGATTTAGATGTAGCACTAAGTGATATTGAGGCATCAGATACGGTGCTTATTGTCGGTAGCGCAATTCGTCGCGAGCAGCCCATCTTGGCGCACCGAATACGCCAAGCCGCTTTGTCGGGTACACGTGTAAACGAATTGAATTTCTTTGAAAATGACTTGTTGATGCCAGTTGACACTCAATTAGCTCTCAATATTGAGTCGATGTTAGATCACTTATCTGGTATCGCCAAAGCACTGTTTCCGCTCGCAAAGACCGATGAATCGGCTTGGACTAAAGTTTTAAGTGGTGTGGTGCCAGAAGCAGCGGATCAAACGATTGCGATGCAGTTATCAAACGCGGATAAAGCGACGATTATTGTCGGGGATTTAGCTAAAAATCACCCCGATGCTTCAAAAATTAAAGCAGTGTTAGCACTGATCGCACGCCTCAGCGGTAGTATTTTGTTGGTATTACCTACGGCAAATTCAAAAGCTGCACAGTTAGTGGGATTATTGCCTAAAACTGAGAACGGCTTGAATGCACAGCAAAGTTTTCAAGCAGACTTGAAGAGTTATGTCTTATTGGGGTTAGAGCCTGAGTTAGATTCTGCAGATCCTGTGCAGGCATTATCGGCATTAAATAATGCTGATTGTGTTGTTGCTATGCACAGTTATGTCACTGAAGCTATGTTGTCTTATGCAGATGTTATTTTACCGGTATCGAGTTTTGCAGAGTCCTCTGGGACTTTTGTGGGAATAGATGGTCAATGGCAAAACTATACGGGTGCGATATCACCAAAAGGTGAAAGTCGCCCTGCATGGAAAGTACTGCGCGTATTAGCGAATTTAGCCGATTTAGATGGTTTTCAGTATGTGTCATCCCAAGACGTTAGTGATGAAGTACGTGAGAAGCTAAAGCAGCGCTCTTTGCAACAAAATATTCCTTATTGCCCCGTAAACATGGGTGTCACATCGACAGGAATACAAATGATTTCTGAAGTACCGATGTACCAAGTCGATAGTGTTGTCAGGCGCAGTACTGCTTTGGCACAAACGGTAGAAAACCAGAATGCTTTTGTTGCCAGAATGAATGCATCTGAAGCCGAACAATACGGGTTAAGTACATCTGACCGTATTACAGTGAGTTGTGGTGAGCGCGCTGTAGAACTGGCTTTTGAAATTGATGGGGCACTTGCGGATGCGTGTGTTCATATGCCTATTGGTATTACTGAAATGGCTGAGTTTGGACCTGCTTTTTCAACAGTTGAAGTTAAAGCAGTTGGGAGTAAATCATCATGATTGATTTTATGCTCAATACATTATTGCCGATTGTATTAAAGATTATGTTGATCGTGATGCCTCTGATGATCGCGGTTGCCTATTTGACTTACGCTGAGCGTAAGGTGATTGGTTATATCCAATTGCGTATTGGGCCAAACCGGGTTGGTTTTAGAGGATGGTTACAACCAATTGCAGATGCGGTTAAGTTGATGTTCAAAGAAGTCATTTTACCTAAACAATCTAATTTGTATTTGTTTGTAGTCGCACCGGTTTTAGCCATTGGACCGGCTTTGGCAGCTTGGGCTGTTATGCCATTCGATGTCGGTTTGATCTTGGCTGATATTGATGCGGGCTTACTTTATATTTTGGCAATTACGTCGATGGGTGTTTATGGTGTTATTGTCGCAGGCTGGGCATCAAATTCACGTTATGCTTTCTTAGGTGCGTTGCGAAGTGCAGCACAGGTTGTGTCTTATGAAATCGCGATGGGTTTTGCTTTAGTCGGTGTCTTAGTGGCTGCAGGTAGCTTGAACTTGGGCGAGATTGTTCTGGGGCAACAAGGCGGTTTTTGGCATTGGTATTTCATTCCTTTGTTTCCACTGTTTGTGATTTATTTTTTATCTGGCGTAGCAGAGACGAATCGGGCGCCATTTGATGTCGCTGAAGGTGAGTCTGAGATTGTGGCGGGTTTTCATGTTGAATACTCAGGTATGGCCTTTGCGATTTTCTTCTTAGCTGAATATGCCGATATGATTTTGATTTCTATGTTGGCATCTGTGCTATTTATGGGCGGTTGGTTATCACCTTTCCAAGGTACAGTATTAGAACCTGCTTTTAGTTGGGTGCCGGGTTTAGTTTGGTTGTTGCTTAAGACATCGTTCTTTTTATTCTTGTATCTGTGGTTTAGGGCGACATTCCCGCGTTACCGCTATGACCAAATTATGCGTTTGGGTTGGAAAGTATTTATTCCTGTGACCTTAGTTTGGTTAGTGGTCGTTTCAACTGCACAAGTGTTAGATATTGGCCCGTGGTTTACTGAAGCCAGTGACTTGATTGCTGTGATTGAACCTGCTGCGATAGAACAGGCCGTGAAGGTGGATAGCTTATGATGCGTTCAGTGAGTCACTTTTTCAAAAGCTTTTTACTCTGGGAATTACTACTGGGCTTAAAGTTAACGGGTAAGTATTTATTTGCCAAGAAAATTACCGTGCAATACCCAGAAGAGCAGACACCTCAGTCACCGCGTTTTCGTGGTTTGCATGCACTGCGTCGTTATCCTAATGGCGAAGAGCGTTGTATTGGCTGTAAGTTGTGTGAGGCGGTTTGTCCGGCTTTAGCAATTACGATTGAGACTGAGCCGAGAGAGGATGGTACACGTCGTACAACGCGTTATGACATTGATTTATTTAAGTGTATTTATTGCGGTTTTTGTGAGGAATCTTGCCCGGTAGACTCAATAGTTGAGACACGGATTTTTGATTATCATTTTGAGGAACGTGGTGAAAATATTATGACTAAAGACAAGTTATTAGCCATTGGTGATAAAAATGAAGATCAAATTGCAGCTGATCGGGCTGCGGATGCACCTTACCGTTAGCGGTTGGTTATAGATATGGAACAAATACTTTTTTATTGTTTTGCTGGTGTGCTGATATTTGCAGCAACGATGGTGATTACGGTACGTAATCCTGTACGGGCGGCGTTGTTTTTGGTTTTGGCCTTTTTTACCAGTGCGGGTATTTGGCTTTTATTGGAAGCAGAGTTCTTAGCGTTGACCTTGGTCCTAGTTTATGTCGGCGCGGTCATGGTGTTATTCCTATTTGTTGTAATGATGCTAGATATTAATTTATCGTCATTACAAGAAGGATTCACCCGTTATTTACCCTTGGGTATTTTAGTGGCAGCACTGATTACGATTGAGATGTTGGCTGTGTTAGGCGCGTCCCATTTTGGTTTAGATATTGTGCCAACACCCGCGCCGCAACCAGATGATTATAGTAATACCAAGGCGATAGGCTTGTTGTTGTATACCACCTATGTTTATCCGTTTGAGATCGCCTCTGTGATATTGACGGTAGCGATTGTTGCTGCGATTACATTGACCTTACGTGATAATAAGAGCCGTAAGTCACAAGTGGTTTCTGAACAGGTTAAAGTGCGGGCTCAAGATCGTGTCCGAATAGTCAAAATGGATTCGAGCAAGCCGATGAGTGATCAGGAGTCAGACTCATGATTGCTTTATCGGATGTTTTGACGTTAGGTGCGATTTTATTCAGCTTATCCGTATTGGGTATTTTTATTAATCGTAAAAATATTATTATCTTATTGATGTGTATTGAGCTGATGCTATTGGCCGTTAACTTGAACTTTATTGCCTTTTCTTATTTTTCTGGCGACGTTGCTGGTCAAATATTTGTGTTTTTTATCTTGACTGTGGCAGCGGCTGAGGCCGCAATTGGTTTGGCTATTCTCGTCGTATTGTTCCGTAATTTGAGTACGATTAATGTCAGCGAATTAGATAGGTTGAAAGGTTGAATATGGAATACCTTAACGAAAGCCTATTACTGACCTTAGTTCTTGCACCGCTATTTGGTAGCATTATTGCTGGCTTTTTCGGTAAAAAAATAGGTGAGACAGCGTCGCATACCGTGACAACAATCGGCGTGGCGATTGCCTTTTTACTCTCGGTTTGGGTGTTTAAACTCGTTATTTTTGATGGTGCGAGCTATAACGATGGTGTCTATCAATGGTTACAAGCGGGATCGCTGAGTATTGAGGTTGGCTTTCTGGTTGATTCGTTAACGGCAATGATGTTGGTGGTCGTTACGTTTGTCTCGTTAATGGTGCATATTTATACCATCGGTTATATGAAGGGCGATGATGGGTATAGCCGTTTCTTCAGCTATATCTCGTTATTTACGTTCTCAATGTTGATATTAGTGACGGCGAATAACTTTATGCAGCTGTTTTTCGGTTGGGAAGCCGTGGGCTTGGTGTCTTATTTGTTGATCGGGTTTTGGTATAAGAAACCGACAGCAATTTACGCCAACTTGAAGGCGTTTTTAGTAAATCGTGTTGGTGATTTTGGCTTTTTACTTGGGATTGCGGGTGTATTGATGTATGCCGGCAGTCTGGATTATTTAGAGGTCTTTTCACAAGCACGTGTGATTGCGACGCAATCAATGACGATATGGCCAGGTGCTGATTGGTCAGTGATGACGGTAATTTGTATTTTGCTGTTTATTGGCGCGATGGGTAAATCTGCACAAGTCCCTTTACATGTTTGGCTGCCTGATTCGATGGAAGGACCAACACCAATATCTGCATTAATTCATGCTGCAACGATGGTGACAGCCGGTATTTTCATGGTGGCAAGAATGTCACCGATGTTTGAATTGTCAGAAACTGCACTGTCCTCCGTGATGGTGATAGGTGCTATTACTGCCCTGTTTATGGGGTTCTTAGGTTTAATTCAAAATGACATTAAACGGGTCATCGCCTATTCGACCTTATCCCAGTTAGGCTATATGACCGTCGCGTTGGGGGCATCGGCCTATGCTGCTGGTATTTTCCATTTGATGACACACGCTTTCTTTAAGGCGCTTTTATTCTTAGGAGCGGGTTCGGTCATTATGGCGCTACATCACGAACAAGATATTCGTAAGATGGGTGGTTTGAAAAAATATCTACCGGTGACCTATTGGACAGCATTAATTGGCTCTTTGGCCTTGATTGGTTTTCCGGGATTCTCAGGGTTCTTTTCGAAAGATGCGATTATCGAAGCCGTTCATGCCTCTACGCTACCTGGCAGTGACTTTGCTTACTTTGCTGTGTTATCGGGTGTATTTATTACAGCGCTATATAGCTTTAGATTGTTCTTTATTGTGTTCCATGGCGAAGAACGGTTTGAAAAACATGATGGGCACATGCCACATGAATCACCAAAAGTAGTGACATGGCCATTGGTTCTATTAGCCGTTCCATCCGTATTTGCTGGTTTCTTAGTCGGTCCAATGGTGTTTGGTCATTTCTTTGGCGATGCGATTTTCGTGTTAGATGAGCATGATGTATTAAGTCAGCTTAATTATCATGGCGTATTCAGCTTTATGCTGCATGGCATTGTGGCATTACCATTTTGGTTGGCGATGGCAGGTGTGGGCACAGCATATTATTTATACATGGTGAACCCTTCGATTCCAGCGAAGCTGCATCAATCATTTAATTGGTTATATCGAATATTAGAAAATAAATATGGCTTTGATCGTTTCAACGAAGTGGTCTTTGCAGGTGGGTCACGGCTTATAGGGCGCGTGTTATGGAAAGTGGGTGACCAAACAGTAATCGATGGTGCCATGGTGAATGGTGCTGCGAAGACAGTGGGCTTTGTGTCGAAAAAAGCGCGTCTTTTACAATCAGGTTATTTGTATGTTTATGCCTTCGCCATGATTGTAGGACTGTTGGTCTTGCTCAAATATTTTGTGGTTTAAGAGAGTAGGTGATGTTATTTGATATTCCATTATTAAGTTTGGTGATCTGGCTGCCGATATTTGGCGGGATTGCTGTCTTATTGAATGGTGATAATGGCTTTACTCGTCCGTTGTCATTGATTGTGTCTGTTGCGACTTTGTATTTATCCTTTGGTTTATATACCGGCTTTGATATGTCAACGCATGACATGCAATTTATTGAGACTATCCCTTGGATTGCAACCTATGGTATCCATTATTCTTTAGGGATTGATGGCTTTTCAATGCCATTGATTATTCTGACAGCCTTTTCTACAGTCGTTGTGGTGGTAGCTGGTTGGGAAGTGATTCAGGACCGGGTGAGCCAGTATATGGCCGCGTTTTTAATTATGTCCGGTTTGATGACTGCGGTTTTTGCTTCTTTAGATGCCATTCTG
>JABGUA010000134.1 GCA_018646825.1 Piscirickettsiaceae bacterium | reverse complement strand
ATTGGTCAAGAGAGCTTAATTCTCAACTCTCAAGCTAACCGCCATGAGCCTCACTTGGCTACAGCAAGATCATGACACCTTCCCGCCGCTTTCTGAGGCATTACCTGATGGCTTGCTTGCAGCTGGTGGGGATTTATCTTGCGACCGTTTACTTAGCGCATACAGCCAAGGTATCTTCCCTTGGTTTGATCGTGATAACCCCATCTTATGGTGGAGCCCCGACCCACGTATGGTGCTCTATACCGATCAAGTTAAAATATCTAAAAGTTTAAAAAAAACATTAAGACAAAAGCCCTATCAGATAACCTTTGATCAGGCTTTTTCAGAAGTTATGCAGTCCTGTGCGTTGCCAAGGCAAGATAGTGCGGGTCTTGAGGGTGGTACTTGGATTCATCCTGAAATGGTCATAGCTTATAGTGAACTTCATCAGCGGGGCCATGCACATAGCGTTGAATGCTGGGATGGCGATAAATTGATTGGGGGGTTATATGGCATTGCTATTGGCCGTGCTTTTTTTGGTGAATCTATGTTTAGTTTTGCACGTGACAGCTCAAAAATTGCCTTAGTCACATTGTCTCAACATATGGCAGATTGGGGGATGCCTTTAATCGACTGCCAACTTTATTCGAATCACCTTGCCTCAATGGGAGCCAGTGAAATCGATCGCAATGACTTTATCTCTGAGGTTACTCATCTTAGTGCTCTTCCATCTGCCAGCATGGCTTGGAAAGTTAAACCTGAACTGTGTCTTGCGCCATGAGCTTATCGCTTAAGTTCTACCAAGATGCGCAAGCACATGATTGTTCCTATTTACCAGAGCAACAATCTCAGAACCTATACCCTGACCCATCGCACCCGATGACGAATACACTTTATAGTGAATTAATTCAATTTGGTTTTAGACGTAGTGGCAATAGTAGTTATCGTCCTCATTGTCCGGCCTGCAATGCTTGTGTGCCCGTTCGCATTAACTTGCTACAATTCAAAATTAGCCGCTCTCAACGACGTTGTCTTAAGCGTAATGAATTCATTACAAGCCATCAGCAGCCCGCAAAGTTTAACCCCGAGCATTATGCTCTTTATGTCCGTTACTTAACTACCCTCCACCCTGGTGGTGGCATGGACAACCCAACAGAAGAAAGTTATCAGCAATTTTTGCTCAGTTATTGGAGTGAGACTCAACTTCTCGAGTTTAGAGATGGTGACCGTCTCATTGGTGTGGCTGTAACAGATTATGTTGATAATGCCCTTTCCGCTTTTTACACCTTTTTCGACCCAGAATACAGAGCCAATAGCTTAGGGACTTATGCGATCTTGAAACAAATCGCATTAGCACAGTCTCTTAAATTACCTTATCTCTACTTGGGTTATTGGATAGCTGATTGCCAGAAAATGAGTTATAAAGCCAATTTTTCAGCTGTCGAAGGTTATCTTGATCAGCAATGGCAGACCGTTTAATCATGAAAACTATTGAATAATCAACCATTTTACGTCACACTAGTTGTTTAACTTGAGTAGAATAAATAGATTTTATGGCAAAAGAAGAACATATAGAGTTTGAAGGTACTGTCATTGATACGATGCCAAACACAACTTTTCGCGTAGAACTTGAAAACGGTCACGTTGTGACTGCTCACATCTCTGGTAAGATGCGTAAAAACTATATTCGTATTCTGACTGGCGACACTGTCACCGTTCAGCTTACGCCGTATGATTTGAGTAAAGGTCGCATTACTTACCGCGCACGATAAAGTGTATTGACCCTTAAGCAAATCAGAGGCAGATTACTTAAGGATGGAAAAGTGGTATTACCATTAAAAGCCAAAGCAAGTCATAGTAAAAACGCTGGGATTATCGTTACCACCAGGGGGATTGCGCTCGCTATTATTGATCATGCTCCTCTCACTCCTCGGCTTATCCACGCTCAGTTTTACCCTTGTGATATGACGGAACATGCTACGGTCCTAGCTCAGCTATCCAAGCGGCACCAACTACATTCAACACCTTGTCACTTTGTACTTAACCCCAACGAGTACCAGTTTCTTCAAGTTGAGAAACCACAGGTAGACAAGCAAGAGTTGCAAGCTGCTCTACGCTGGCATATCAAGGATTTAATTGATTATCATATCGATGATGTTGTTTTGGATTACCTTGCACTCCCTCTTGACGGCCTACCGTTACAAGTGGTCGCAACGCGTAAGTCTGTAATACAAAACCGTGTCGACTTATTATCCATCGCAAAGTGTCAGATTGCTTCTATTGATATCTCTGTTCAAGCATCCCGTAACTTAATTGATAAAATTAAATCTGTCTCACCGGATACCAGTATCGGTCTACTGAACTTGTGGGATACCAGTGCCAAGATCAGTGTTTTGTTAAAACACGACTTATATATCAACCGTTTGACCAATATAGGTGCAGAGTCGCTCATCCACGTTTCCGAGAGCCACATAGATAGTCAATCGGTGGTTGACTCCCTCGCGATTGAGTTACAACGCACGTTCGATTACTACCAAAGTTATTCTAGACAACCCCCAGTCTCTCAATTAGTTATCATGTCTAATACGCGGCCCATTGCCAAACTGGATGAAATGATTCAACAGCGTTTGGGAATTGATTGCCAAATTATTACGCCTAGTCAATTTGATGCATTCGATATCGAAGCCACACAACATACCACTGATTTGCCAGACACCTGTTTGATGGCCATCGGTGGTGCTTTACGAGTTGAGGTTTAATCATGCAACAAATTAATTTATACCAAGCAGAATTTAAGCCTAAAGTCGTTATCCTAAATTCTTTTCAAATGCTGCTTATTGCTTCAGCAGTATTATTGCTTATTATTATTGCCAGTTTTTTCTCTTCATCTCAATATGATGATCAGAAAATGCAATTAATGACTGAACAACAGACTTTCAATGAAATTACACAGCAATCCAATTCTCTTAAGCAAGAAATATTGCAATATGGGGAGCAGCCCTTATTGAAAGCAAAGCTAGCCTCATTACAAAGACAACTAAAACAACAAAAAGCGATTCTTAGACATATTTCTGACGATAGCCTAACCCCCAGGCCGGCTTCTCTCCTTCTTTAAGAAGCTTAAGCAGTCAGCATATTGACCAAGTTTGGCTTAAAAACTTTTCTCTACGTGAAGGCGGTCGATCAATCACGATTCAGGGTAGTAGTACACGGTCTGAGCTGATTCCGGAATACATTGATAGTTTAGCTAAATCTTCTACTTTTAGCGGTAAACAATTTTCTGTCTTTCAAATGAGTAGCCCAGACAACAATACTGAGACCTACGATTTCGAGTTACATACTCAGGGAGAGAACCGCTAATGAATGAGATATTACAAACGACAACGGACTACCTGCACAGCTTGTCGTTACGTGAACGGATATTAGTGCTTATCGTCGCTTGTGGCGTTATCTTCTTTATTGGTGACAGCTTATTATTGACTCGCCATGATAATGCTATCAACGAGATGAAAAATGAGCAGCACAACCTTGTCTCCGAGCGCCAAGACATAGAAAATCAGATCGCGTTGGTATCGGCAGAACTTTTGAGAGCAAAGTCCATCCATCAAGAAGCCATAGATGCCGTTAGTAATACAGAAAATGAGTTAAAACAAAAGACAGCACAAATTGAAGATAAGTTGAACAGACTGGTTCCCCCTACACAGGTAACCGCATTATTGAGGAATTTATTGGCCAATACCGATGGGTTAAAAGTACTGTCCGTTAATAATGAGCCTGTAAAAGATGTTTCGATTGATGTCGACCCTGATGCTATCGACAGCGAAGAGAAAACTAAGACTTTATTATATGAACACGCTGCTACGATTAAACTTTCTGGTAGCTATCAACAACTCTATGATTACATCACTGAATTAGAAAATACTGGTTGGGAGTTATTCTGGGATACCTTACATTATAGGGTGACTACCTACCCTAATGCAGAAATTACACTTCGCGTGTTAACGGTTAGCACAGACAAACATTGGATTGGATTGTAATATGATAAATATTAAATATATCATACTGTTAGCTTGTTTTTCAGCTAACCCCGCTGTTACTGAAAAACTAGTCGATCCAACGCGACCTATTGGCTATTCAGCCCCAAAAAATCAAGTCCAAATTCAACAACAAGCATCGCCAGCTGAACAGGAATGGACTTTAAATACAACACTCGTTTCTCCTTATCAAAAAATCGCGATGATTAATGGTAAACGACTTAAAGTCGGTGATGATATTAATGGCGCTAAGGTCATCATGATTGATCATCAAAAAGTCGATTTACGTCGTGAAGGAAAACTTTTCACCATTAAGCTCCATAACTCTTTTATTAGTAAGATTAACCCGGGCTCTAATTAATCTAGTTTAATCCCTGTACTTTACGATTCCGTCATACACTTTTAATGCACTTAAACCTGCTTTCTTAACACATCTTTCTTCTTGCTCAGCCCATTCTATGCTACTTTAAGTTATACGGTTACCCGTCTAAAGGAGCAATGTCATGTCCGAACAGAACTTAGAGAAAAAACTGATTGCAGCCTATGACACCATGATGGAACGTGTTCATCATCTGATTGATAACGCTGAACAGCACGCGCTCCCCGCCCTACAAACACATATTGATAAAGCTAAGCTACAAGCGATTGAGCTAAAAGAGTTAACGCAAGAAGAGGCTGATAAACTGGCCAAATATTTACATCGAGATATCAGTGATTTAGCTGAACACTTATCACAATCTGGTGAAGCCATTTCAAGCTGGGTTAGTTTTGATATTGAATTAATAGAAGATCGGCTATTAGATGCATTTTCTCAAGTTGCAGATAAAACCAGTATTCAACTCGATCGGTTAGCGACCCAGGCTAAGCGCGCTCAGGAGTACCACACCGGCGAGTTAACTCGGCTCGGTACTTTGGCATGCCAGCAATGCGATACATTGTTGCACTTTACCAAGACCAGTCGTATCCCGCCTTGCCCTAAGTGCCATAAAACAACCTTTATCCGTACCAAACGGCGTTAAGCTATCGCATCTTCCGGCCTTTGCCAAACCCAAGCACCCTCCGCGATTAATAGGCATAAAATTTCTACCGCTTCTGGATCAGAAACGAGTTGCTGCCAATCTGGGAGCGAAATTTCTGACTTCTCAGCTAATAAAATTAAATGTTGGCGTTTACAATTTTTAAGTTGATACGCCTCACCCGCGACAAAAATATGCCCTCCGGTACCTTCCTCTGCCCAAGCAAAACGGTGATATGTACTCTTTCGTAAATAAAACCCCTGTTCAAATTGGTTCGTTATTCCCTGTTGTGATATCGGCTCAGCCCATAATGCTTCTGTTAACTCAACTAAACTCGGCTTAGTTTCGGTTACTAATTTTCCTAATGTGCTGAGCAATACGGGGTCAGCTTCATCAATGGTTTGATGTAGTAATTGTTTGAAGTTTGCTACCGCTTGTGTCCCAATCTCATGATCTTGCTTAACCACTTGTAAGTCAGCGTCACTATAATGCTGCTTGGCCAAACCTTGTTCTAATAACTCATTCAAAACCGCATCCACCGCTTCAGTTTGCTTTGGTGCTCTAAACCCTATCGAGAATGTCATGCAGGCTTCCATCGCGACACCATGATGTCCAAAATGCGGGGGTAAATAAAGCATATCTCCTAGCGCTAACACCCACTCCTCTGCATGTTTAAACTCAGATAGTACTTGTAAATCAATCTTATCGATTAACGGCTGATCATATATCGCTTTATCGCCGACTTGCCATTTTCGCCTCCCTAAACCTTGTAACAGAAAGACATCATAACCGTCGGTATGTGGCCCAACAGAGCCATTTGTGGGCGCATAACTGATCATCAAATCATCACGACGCCAATTAGGGATAAATTGAAATGGCGTTAAGAGCGACTGCGTTTCTGGCACATGTTTCTCGACATCTTGTACTAGTAATGTCCAATGGCTTTCGGGTAAACCCGCAAAATCAGCACCGGTAAACGGTCCCTGAGATACTTGCCAAGCTGACCTTGCTCCCTCTTCGACAATTAAGCGGGATTCGATATCTGGCTCATAGGCTAAACCCGCTAATTCATCAGGGCTAAGAGGTGACTCAAAATCAGGAAAAGCTTGGCGAATAAGCAGTGGCTTTTTTTGCCAATAGTGATCTAGAAACTGTTGTTGTGTCAGTCCCGTATTAAAAAAAGCGGTCATTTATTGCTAGGTCACTACTCGACAATATCGACATCAAAAATGACATTGTCTAAGGCAACCAATTTAACTTTTGTCCCAATTGGGCAATCTAGGCCCCTTATTTTCCATGTCGAATCATCTATGCTGATTTTACCTTGTCCATCTTCTATCGGCGCTTTTATCGTAATAATACGTCCAATATATTGCTCGCCACGTCGATTTAATAACGGCTCGTCCGTTGCAATTGGGTTTTTGACATAATATTGATGCCAAGTCACAACACTCACAACAGATAGAATCGCAAATATTAAAACTTGGTATTCCCATGCTAATGACGGCACAAAATAGAGAATTGTTCCTGTCAACAAGGCCGAAATACCAATCCATAACGCAAAAAAAGTGGGAACTAGCATCTCTATAGTCACTAAGGCAACGCCAAGAATGTACCAATGCCAATAATCTAAAACAAATGGCATATTAGGCTCCTTTGTTCCCAAAAGCATCTTTTGCTAATTCGGCAATACCACCTAATGATCCCATGAAACTACTTGCTTCTAGCGGCATAAAGATCACTTTATGATTTTCGGCTGATGCCATATCCTTTAATGCTTCAACATATTTCTGAGCAACAAAGTAATTCACGGCTT
>JABGUA010000076.1 GCA_018646825.1 Piscirickettsiaceae bacterium | reverse complement strand
GTATCATCGCCCATTGAACCCGTTGCCTCTTGACCGGCCTCACCTAAGACGCGTAATACCTGATCACGCTCTTCAAAACTAACTTGATAAAGTTTTTCTAACGACCCTAACATCTCTTTTGATAATAAAGGAGGCACTTCATCCTCAGCCCTATCTTGTAAACGCTGCAAGTTATCCTCAAGCCACTCACGGTAAGGCTGCGCTTCTTTTAAATTCGTATTAATATCATCTGGCAATAACAGCTTACCTGTAGAAGTATCGACGGCTAGCATTTGACCTGGCTTTAAACGGCCTTTCGCCACCACATCTTCAGGTTTATAGGCATACACACCAACTTCTGATGCCAACGTAATATGTCGATCTTTCGTGATGATATAACGTGCCGGGCGCAAGCCATTTCGATCCAACGTACAAGCGGCATAACGACCATCCGTTAATACAACACCTGCGGGACCATCCCAAGGCTCCATATGCATCGAGTTATAATCATAGAATGCTTTTAAATCAGCATCCATCGTATGATCATTTTGCCAGGCTGGCGGCACTAATAAACGCATTGCACGGAACAAACTCACACCACCAGCTAATAACGCTTCAAGCATATTATCCATGCTAGAGGAATCTGAACCTGTCATTCCGACTAATGGGCGGACATCGCCCATATTTTCAATCAACGAAGTCGCAAATTTTGCACCACGCGCCAATGCCCAGTTTCGATTACCCTGAACAGTATTAATTTCACCATTGTGTGCTAGATAACGAAATGGTTGGGCCAAACGCCATTGCGGCAGCGTGTTGGTCGAAAAGCGTTGATGAAAAACACAAATTGCAGTCTCCATCCGCGTATCTTTCAAATCTGTATAAAAAGCAGATAAATAAGCGGGCATCACCAGACCTTTATATGACACAACATGTGACGATAAGGTTGGGATATAAAACGCATCATCATTGACTGATTTTTCTGCCAAACGACGTGCAATATAGAGGTGACGTTCAAAATCCGTCCCATCCATATCAACAGGGGCATTCACAAAAACCTGACGCATCAAAGGCAACGAGCGCATCGCTTGCTCACCGCATGCAGTTTCAGGGTCAATAGGTACATCACGCCAACCTTGGACATCAAGACCTTGGCCAATCAGTTCTTTGGTAACAATCGCTTGGTTAACTTCCGCTTGCGTAGCATCTTGCGATAAAAACACCATACCCACGGCATAATGTTTAGACAAAGCGAAGCCAAGCTCTTCTGCAACTGCGCGGAAAAAGCCATCTGGTTTTTTCATCAAAAGGCCACAACCATCACCGGTCTTACCATCTGCACCAATTGCACCACGGTGGGTTAAATTACCCAGCGCCTCAATTGCTGTTTCAATAAGCCAATGACTCGGTTTATCATCCATCTGAGCAATCAGACCGAAACCGCAGTTATCTCTTTCAAATTCTGGCCGATACAGGCCTTGTGTTAATTCTGTTGGCTGACTCACGTCCGTCACCTTCAACTTTGCGTTAATGCCTGGCTTCTCGCGACCAAATTGTAATGGAGAAACACTGTCTTCAATAAAATAAAAGACGGCAAAATGGACCGTTCATTATAGCTGTTAATCTATGTGTACACAATCATCACAGCAGTTATCATTCACAAGCAAACAGACCACAAATTTCCCTAATTTCAATAAAATAGCTAAAATAAGCGGTTATTCTAAAATAGAGTGGAACAAATATGGATAAGCCTATTGTTGGTGTTGTTATGGGAAGTAACAGTGATTGGCCTGTAATGCAAAAAGCGGTTGAGCAGCTCGAAGCCTTTGGCATCCCTTATGAAACCAGAGTTGTTTCGGCTCATCGCACGCCTGACTTGCTGACCGAATATGCGCTTACAGCTAAAGAAAAAGGCTTAAACTGCATTATTGCCGGCGCAGGCGGTGCAGCTCACTTGCCCGGTATGCTTGCAGCCAATACAACGCTCCCTGTACTAGGCGTTCCCGTGCCATCAAAATATTTAAAAGGCCAAGACTCCTTGCTCTCAATCGTTCAAATGCCCAAAGGAATTCCTGTCGCGACCTTCGCGATTGGTGAAGCTGGCGCAGCCAATGCCGCGCTATTTGCTATTGCGCAACTTGCAACTTGCAATAACGTTATTGCTGAAAAACTAAAACAATTTAGATCTGACCAACACAAAAGCGTGTTGGATATGACACTTCCACCACAGTAAAGGTAAGATCAACTATGATTCTCCCCGGCGCAACTCTCGGCATGCTTGGAGGCGGTCAATTAGGCCGTATGTTCACAACTGCAGCACAAACGATGGGTTACAAGGTCGTTGTTTTAGACCCTGATACCAACAGTCCTGCCGGCATCATCGCAGACCAACATATTTGTGCCAAATATGATGATGAAGCGGCCCTAATGACCTTAGCATCAGCCTGTGATGCTGTTACCACCGAATTTGAAAATATTCCTGCAGCCACACTCGCATTTTTAGAGTCGAAAACAGTCGTTCACCCCTCATCCGCTGCATTGGCAAAAACACAGAATCGAATAGTTGAAAAGGAGTTCATCGCCTCACTGGGTATTGCTGTTGCGCCTTTTCTAGCCATCCGTGCTGAAGCTGACATTGGCCAAATAGAAGGCAATATCACACTACCCGCCATCTTGAAAGTTGCCAACTTCGGTTATGACGGTAAAGGCCAAGTCGTCTGTCATACCCTCTCAGAAGTAAAACAAGCCTTTTCTGATCTAAACCAAGCCGAATGTGTACTTGAACAACGCATTAATTTAGAACGCGAAGTCTCAACTGTTTTAGCGCGTAGCCAGATAGGTGATATTACTAATTTCCCAATCGCAGAAAATGTCCATATCGGTGGTATTTTGCATAGCACGACAGTCCCCAGCATCATCAGTGAGCAGCAAGCTGAAGCGGTCACCGACATGGCTGATAAAATTGCCGAAGGACTAGATTACGTTGGCACCATGGCCGTTGAATTCTTTATATCAAAAGAAGGCGATATCATTGCGAATGAAATTGCCCCAAGACCTCATAATTCTGGCCACTTCACGCTCGATGCGTGTGAAACCTCACAGTTCGAGCAACAAGTACGCATGCTGTGCAATTTGCCCTCTGGTGATTGCGAGTTAACATCACCTGTTGTAATGATTAACATTCTTGGCGATGTTTGGGGTAAAACGGAACCTAATTGGTACCAATTATTATCTGTACCCAATAACAAATTACACCTCTATGGCAAACAGCAAGCGCGTGTAGGCCGTAAAATGGGCCACTTCAACGTACTAGCGAAATCAACAGAACAAGCCATGGCCATCGCGACACAAAGCTTCGAACAACTAAAAGCAGATTAAGGCATGAAAATCTGGGTCGATGCTGACGCCTGTCCCGTTGTCATAAAAGATATCCTGTTCAGGGCAGCAGAAAGAACACGAACCCAAACCACTTTGATTGCCAACCACACAATGCGAATTCCACCATCGCAATATATTTCACTCTATCAAGTCAATAAAGGTTTCGATGTCGCTGACGATGAAATTGTAAAACGATTGGAACCAGGGGATTTAGTGATCAGCAGCGATATTCCGCTGGCAGCAGATGCGATTGAAAAAGGCGCCACAGTACTGAGCCCCCGTGGTGAACTATATACCGTTGCTAATATTAAAGCGCGGCTAACTATGCGTGACTTTATGGACACTTTGCGTTCGAGTGGTGTCGACACGGGCGGGCCACCCGCACTCAATCAAAGCGATCGTAAAACCTTCGCTGATCAGCTAGATAAAATTCTCACCCAACAAGCCAAGTAAGCTTAAGTCCCAGACTCAACCTTCTCAGTAAAACCACAGCCTTTTTGTGGACACACTTTCTCTGTACCGCGGCTTTTCGTTGTTTTGACGGTCAAGATTGGCCATGCACAATCAGGACAAGCTTCTTTAACGGGCTCGTTCCACAGAGCATAGTCACACTCCGGATAACCAGAACAAGAATAGAAGATCTTTCCACGCCGTGATTTACGGGTCAGAATCTCACCCTTTTTACACTGTGGACAGTCAACGCCTGTATTTTCTGGCTGTTCTAATGACTCAATATGCTTACATTTAGGATAGCTACTACAACCAATAAACTTGCCATATTTCCCTACCCTCACCCAAAGATCAGACTCACATTTTGGACATTTACGATCCGCCACCACTTCAGGCTCACTAGCCGTCGTTTCTTCACCATCGATATTGCGGGTGTAATCACATTCAGGATAAGCCGTACAGCCAATAAAGCGACCACTACGACCTAAACGGCTGGATAGTTTCTTGCCACATTTTGGGCAATCTTCATCCAGTAATTCTTGCGTAACATCACTTCGCTGGACTTCTTTATCTTTGGTTTCAACTTGTTCTTTAAAGGGCCACCAGAAATTTCTAAGTAACGGCACCCACTCTTTTTCACCACGTGATACCGCATCCAAATCATCTTCTAAATTGGCCGTAAAACCATAATCAACATATTTAGTGAAATGCTCAACCAAAAATTTACCGACAACACGGCCAACATCAGTTGGATGAAAACGCTTTTTCTCTAATTCTACATATTCACGTTGCAACAAAGTCGAGATAATACTCGCGTAAGTTGAAGGTCGACCAATATCATGCTCTTCAAGACTGCGTACTAAACTCGCCTCGCTATAACGTGGCGGTGGCTCAGTAAAATGTTGTTCAGGACGAATTACTTTCAACTCGACAACATCACCCACTTCCATCGGAGGTAAAAGACGTTCATCTTTATCAGATTTTGAGTCATCCTTACCTTCAAGATAGACACTCATGAAGCCTGGATTAACTACCGTTGAACCATTAGCTCGGAAGGTGTTTCCAGCACCACAACCAAGATCGACCGCGACCGTATTCATCGTGGCATGCACCATCTGACTCGCAATCGTACGTTGCCAAATTAAGGTATATAACTTGAGCTGATCCGCAGGCAAATAAGACTTGAGTGATTCAGGCGTCCGCAAAATAGACGTTGGACGAACGGCTTCATGGGCCTCTTGCGCGTTCTTAGATTTAGTCTTATAAACTTGTGGTGTTTTTGGCACTGCTGCTGCGCCATATTTTTCAGCAATAAAACCGCGTAGTTCTTCTACCGCCTCATTTGCAAGCGAAACCGAATCGGTACGCATATAAGTAATCAAACCCACAGCACCATCACCCGTATCAACACCTTCATAAAGTTGTTGTGCCACGCTCATTGTACGTTGTGCACCAAAGCCTAGCTTACGCGATGCTTCTTGCTGTAATGTCGATGTTGTAAACGGCGCCGCAGGGTTACGTTTGCGTTGCTTCTTGCTCACATTGGTAACTAACAACTTACCATCAGCGGCCTTGTTCAAGGTTTTGACGGCTTCAGCTGAGCCCGTTTCGTTATTAATCGTAAACTGGGATAGCTTCTCACCTTTGTAATGCGTTAATTTACCTTCAAACGCCTGTTTATCGAACGCGGCATCAGCTTCTATCGACCAATACTCTTGTGGTTTGAACGCTTCTATTTCTAGTTCGCGCTCAACAATCATCCTTAATGCAGGACTTTGGACTCGGCCAGCCGATAAACCACGGCGCACCTTTTTCCATAACAGCGGCGACAAAGTAAACCCAACCAAGTAATCGAGTGCCCGGCGGGCTTGCTGTGCATTGACCATATCCATTGATAATTCACGCGGATTAGCAACCGCTTCGTTAACCGCTTGCTTGGTAATTTCATGGAAGACAACGCGGTGCGTTTCTTTATTTTTTAACGTCCCACGTTTTTTTAACAACTCATACAAATGCCAAGAAATCGCCTCTCCCTCTCTATCAGGATCCGTCGCAAGATATAGGACGTCAGCTTTTCTCATTGCCTTGGCAATCGCATCGACATGTTTACTATTACGGTCGATCACTTGATACTTCATTGCGAAATCATTCGCTGTATCAACCGCACCTTCTTTCGGCAATAGGTCACGGACATGACCATAAGAAGCTAAAACTTCCACACCTTCACCCAGATATTTCTGAATGGTTTTGGCCTTAGCTGGCGACTCTACAATAACTAATTTATTGAGCATATCTTTTCAATTACCAAAATGACAGTTTCTAATACAACGCTGCCCGCATGAACGGGCAGTGACACTCAAATATGTAACCTTTATTCAAACTAATGAATAACAGCTTCCATATCTTCAAATACTAAATCTTCCATCCATGCGTAAGCAACTTCACGGCCCGGCTGATAAAATAACACCATCAACACTACCCACTTCAATTGCTCTAAATCAATTTCATCCGTATCTAAAGCCAATACCCGCTCAATAACGATTTCTCGCGTTGCAGCATCAAGCACACCAACTTGTTCCAAAAACAACAAATAACCACGACATGTTGTATTTAATAATTCTAATTCTTCCTCAGCGTAAAAACGCATTGTCAAATCAGGGGCTACCGGCTTAGCATCAGGCGATTCCTCAGCAATCACCGTCATATTCTCTAGCCAGACTAAAGCTTTATCAATTTCTAGCTCAGGAAAACCAACTTGTTCTAATTCTGTTTCTAACGTCGCCTTATCTGGCTGACCGACATCGTCGTTATCAATGTAGTTCTCGAATAAATACAGCAATACATCAATCACATTTTCTTTCATTGCATTCCTCTATGTTGGTTGATTTTAACGACCAACCCGGACATAACGACCACCAGATAATGATGCCACCTGGCCGTCCAGCTCTAGTAATAACAGCATGGATGAAACTATCTCAGCCGTCAATCCACTTTCTGCTATCAGCTTGTCTATTTCGATAGGATCATAACCTAAACACGCCAGTAACACCTGATAATCCGGATCTTCTGGCTGTAAATCGGCATTTGAAACAGCACTACCTTCAAATCTGTCGCTATCGACTCCCGCTATCGCGCCAAGTTCCTCAATAATGTCCTCAGCAGTTTCAACCAATTTCGCCCCTTCCCGAATCAATCGGTGACAGCCCTTAGCTAAAGGATTGTGAATTGAACCTGGAATCGCAAAAACTTCTCGTCCTTGTTCTAATGCCATTCGTGCCGTAATCAAAGAGCCACTCTGTATTGCCGCCTCTATTACCAAGGTCCCTAAAGACAAACCACTAATCAAACGATTACGCCTAGGGAAATTTTCTGCCCGCGGTGACGTACCAAGCGCAAACTCGGACACAATGGCACCTCGCTCAGCTATGTCATAAGCCAAGTCTCGGTGTTTCGCAGGATAAACGCGGTCTAAGCCCGTGCCAACGACTGCAATTGTTTTCCCTTGTCCGGCCAGCGCCCCTTGATGTGCTGCAGCATCAATACCCATTGCCAAACCACTGGTAATCGACAACCCACCACTTGCTAAAAAACGCGCGAATTCAAATGCATTATCACGTCCAGAAGGAGAAGGGTTACGGCTACCGACAACAGCTAACTGCCATTGCGATAAAAGTGATACCTCACCTTGCACAAACAATAAAGAAGGCGGGTCCGCAATTTCCTTTAGCAAAGGTGGGTATAGCGCATCATGTAGCGTTACAATATGGCGGTCTGGCGCATCAAACCATGCGAAGTCCCGCTCAATTTGATCCCAATCGGGTGACAATAAAGCCGAACGACTTCGCTCAGAAATCCCTTCAGCCAATTTTGGGTTCTCAAATAATGCCTGAAGGCTAGAAAACTGATTTAACAACCGTGCAAATGTAGCTGGCCCCACACCGGGTATCCGATGCAAGGCCAGCCAACATGCTATTTCTTTATGACTTTCAGAAAATTGTTTCAGCGCAATATCCTTATTACTTAGTTAGCGGCGCTCACTCTATCTCCAACGTGAATCGCACGGTTTGCCTTCATCACAATCGCGTAGCTGACTTTTTCGAAAGTCTTAAACACCAATGCAACACCCGCATATTCATCAGGCAATGTAACCGAGTCTTTTGGATCCGCTGAGACAGTATCTCTCACTACATCCCCCGCTTGGTATACCGATAATGCGTGACCGACTTCTAGCCCTTCACGCTCGCCACGGTTCAAGACAACCACTTGATATTGGCCGACCTGAGAAACACCATCAAAGACAGAAATAATGTGTCCTGCAAAGCTATCTCCAGGCAAATGAGGGTAAAAATTCGCCTCATATTGATCATCAACAACGGGTAATAATCTATCGCCAATTAATACTTCACGACTTGTTTCACTTAGTTCTGCTGTGGAGATATCAGCTATAACCGATAACCAAGCATCAGCCACATAAATTGCTTCATAGCCTAGTATTTCATCAGTCTCAGGATCCTGATATACCTTATCGCCACGGAAGATACTATAGTGCTTTCCTTCTTCGGCATTAATGCCTCGGACATAGACTTTATCACCGGCTCCTGATATTAATCGCTCTTCAGAACTAGCAACCACGTAGGGTGCTGCTTCTAATACTTCAGCCCCAACCACATTAGGTCGACTTAAAAAAGGCCTAAGCGCATCTAGCGGTATTGTTGGTATAGCTTGCTGTAAAGCTGTCTCACGCATTTCAGGTGACATTTTATACGTCACAGGTCCACGCGTTAATTCCAAAACGGGTTTACCATCACGATAAACTAACGTCAAAACATCACCCGGGTAAATAAGATGAGGGTTCTCTATCTGATGGTTCACATGCCAAATATCAGGCCAATGCCAAGGGTATTTCAAAAACAAGCCAGAAATGTCCCAAAGCGTGTCACCCTTTACCACCACATAACGCTGCGGATGATCGGGGTTTAAAGCCACATCTGCCTTAGCCAGTAACGGCAATGACAGCAATACAAATAAACAACTTATAAAGAAACGACGCATCATTGATAAATCCTCAACCTAAAGCAAAATAAGGCCAACGCAAACCTCTTTGAAACATAAGCCTAAACGCAATTTAACGCTATCGCAAATATAAACTATAAATAGTGTGAACTATGACCGCTTCTTCCTTGTCCTACTTGGGAATAGTGATGTAATTAAAAATTATACCCAGCATTTTGCATGTTATAATCTGACATCCTAATTATAATATCCACACAATCAAATGGAGATTTAGATGAAACACATTGCTTACACATTCCTAGGTCTAGCTGCACTTTTCGGTACTAATGTAGCGATGGCAGCAGGTGATGCAGCTGCAGGCCAAGCAAAAGCAGCAAGTTGTGCTGCATGCCATGGCGTAAACGGTATCGCAGCAGTACCAGTATATCCAAGCCTTGCTGGCCAAAACGAAGCTTACCTAGTTTCTTCAATGCAAGCATACAAAGACAATCAACGCACCGGTGGAATGTCTGCCATCATGACAGGTCAAGCAACAAACCTATCTGAACAAGATATTGCTGACTTAGCGGCTTATTACGCAGCAATGAAATAAGCATAAAGAAAAACCATATCAAGGCGGCTTTCTGGCCGCTTTTTTATTTGTGGTTCTTTAGACTTTTCACTCTCCCACAATGCCTTGCTACAATAGTCACTAAACCAACTATAGAAAAATGCTCAGGTTATTACTATGGCTTTAAGACAAATACTCCATTTCCCAGATCCGCGCTTACGCAAAAAAGCCACAGCGATCACAAAAGTCACTGATGATATTCGTCAGCTAGCCGACGACATGTTAGAAACGATGTATGACGCACCAGGCATTGGATTAGCAGCGACGCAGATTAATGTCCAAAAAAGGCTCATTGTTATCGATATTTCTCAAGATATGACTGAGCCTTACATCTTCATAAACCCTGAAATTGCCCAAAAACAAGGTGAGCGCGAGCATGAGGAAGGCTGTTTATCTGTGCCCGATTCTTATGAAGTTGTCACTCGCGCCGATACTGTGCGTGTCACCGCACTTGATCGCAACGGAAAGCCGTTTGAACTAGATGCTGACGACCTGCTCGCTACCTGCATTCAACATGAAATCGATCACCTCGATGGCAAACTCTTTGTTGATTACCTTAGCAATCTAAAACGCCAACGCATTAAAAAACGTCTCGAAAAACAACAAAAACAACAAAGTTAATCCCCAATGCGCATTATTTTTGCTGGTACACCAGAATTTGCAGCTAAAACACTGACAGAATTGCTCAAGACTGAGCACACCGTTTGTGCCGTTTATACCCAACCAGATCGGCCCGCGGGCCGAGGCCGTAAATTAACTGCTAGCCCCGTCAAACAAATCGCGCTAGATCACAATCTCGCTGTCGAGCAACCGATTAATTTCAAAGAACAAGCAGATCGCGATAAATTAGCTAACTACCAAGCAGATTTAATGATCGTTGTCGCTTACGGACTATTATTACCACAAACAGTGCTCGATACTCCGGCACTGGGTTGCATCAATATTCATGCCTCTCTGCTCCCGCGCTGGCGCGGCGCCGCCCCAATTCAACGCGCCATTCTTGCTGGCGACGCTGAAACCGGCATTTGCATAATGCAAATGGAAGCAGGTTTAGATACCGGGCCAGTTATTACTAGGGCATCTTGTCCAATTCGTGACACTGAAACAACCCAACAGCTGCATGACCGTTTAGCTGAGTTAGGTGCTGACACCCTCATAAATTCGCTGCCAAATATTGTCGAACGACAAAATAAAGCCAAGCCACAAAATGACGTTGACAGTACCTATGCTGCTAAATTACAAAAAGCAGAAGCAAACATAAACTGGCAACAAAGTGCCAGTAGTATTGCACGTCAGATAAATGCCTTTAACCCATGGCCAATTGCCCAAACACAATGGAAAGAAAAAACACTGCGTATCTGGTCTGCCATCGATATTGGGGAAAGACAAAGTGCCACGCCTGGCGAAATCATTGACATCAATAAGTCTGGTATTGATATTGCGTGTGGCCAGGGAACATTAAGAATCACTGAAGTACAGGCACCCGGTAAGCGAGCAATGGCCATCAATGACTTCCTAAACGCAAACTCACTCTCAATAGGTCAGCACTTTGGCTAAAGCTAAACCCATAAAAACAGCACGCGCTGCAGCAGCAAAAGTCATTAGTGATGTTCTCCGACACCACCACTCTCTAAATGGCATCTTAAAAACTGCTCAGGCTGCATTGCCAGATAATGAAACCAGCTTTTGCCAACAACTCTGTTATGGCGTTTTACGTTGGCATCCCCAACTACAAGCACTTGCTGATCAGCTCCTCTCTAAACCACTTAAAACAAAAGACAGTGACATCAATGCCCTTTTACTCTGCGGGCTATACCAGCTACGCGCAATGCGCTTACCTGAGCATGCCGCCTTATCCGAAACCGTTAATGCCTGTGCCGCATTAGGTAAGCCATGGGCAAAAGGGCTTATCAACGCCAGCCTTCGAAACTACCAAAGAAATCAATCTGAATTAGATAATAAAGTCCTAGAAAATGAGTGTGGTCGCTTTGCGCACCCTGACTGGCTTATCCAGCAAATCAAAACCGATTGGCCCACAAGTTGGCAAACAATCCTAGAAGCAAATAATCAACAACCACCGATGTTTCTAAGGGTTAATCGACAACACCACCGCCGCAATCAGTACCTTAAACT
>JABGUA010000073.1 GCA_018646825.1 Piscirickettsiaceae bacterium | reverse complement strand
ATGCGTTTCATTTTTTCCATGCTGACAAAAGAAAACGGAATTACTGGCGGCATTATTATTAAGATCAAAACTAAAATTGTGACCAATTCGGGTGCGAATGCTTTGTTCAGGAAAACGATTAGTGATAAACAACATCTAAAACTCCTTCTTTAGAAAGTCTGCTTAAAATAGCATTTACAAGCTGTCGTTTTCAACAATCGGAATCAACACCTCATTACGTCGTAAAAACCAAGGTGTAAATGGTGCATTATATCGAGCCCAGATAGCTTCACCACTTGCTTGATAGCCAGACTGTTGAACCCACTGCGCTAGCTCTTGTTTGTGCTCGCTATAGTTTGATTCACTCCAAAAACCTGAATAACGAATCGCCGCGATGTTTTGGCTAGCAACCTGACGCAGTACAACACGTTCATCATTCGGCTTAGGTAGCGTTTCGATAGTGTATGAATCCGGCATCATAAAGCTAACCGCCCATCCAGCAGCTACTTTTTGTTGACCGACGGGTGCTGTCATTGCAATATTTTCACCAGCGCTTTGTTGCGCCACGGGTGCTGTCATCGCGATATCGGATTGCGTGGAGTTTTCACCAGAAATATAGTTAAACAGGGATTGAAAGGCATCACTACCTGCATCTTCTAACTCACCACTAATAATAATTTCGGCCACAATGTGCGGTGCGTAATGACGAATTTCTATGGCATCTTCTTTTGAAATAACATCATATTTTGCTTCTTCAATGGCCATAGTCTGCTGACTCGATAATAAAATGCTTAATACAAAAGCAAACCCCAACGTTTTTTGCATAATCTCCGCCTTATCAAAATAATAATGTTATTACTAAGACTCGTGTTATGCCAAGAAGTTTTTAATGGCAACGTTGTGAGAGAAATAGAGTCCATGCCATTGATAAAACCAAACTGATTTTAGTGTGCTGGGATGATAAGGGCTTTTGGTAATTGTTCAATTGAGCCTAATTGCGTTATCTGAATATTTTGGAAGCCAAATGTAATATCGTGGCCCGCTTCTTGTTTGATGATTGATTCTAATACCGTAATGTCGATTTGTTCGCCAGCTGATAATTGTTTTAATTGTTCATCGTTTAACGATGCCCTACGACCACCGGGTAAGTAAATGGTGCCGTAAGAAAAGTCGACAGCAAAAGCAATGGCACCTGGAATAAAAAAGAATAACAGCCCAATACCATCTAATATGACGATGCCAGGGTCGATACGTCCCCCAGTCTGGCCTTTTCTTTCCGGATGAAGCAAGGTGCCGCAGCCAGCTAAACTTGTGAGCATACTAGCCAGCAAAAGGATGATAGTAAAAAGTTTCATAGTTTGGCCTATAGCGTTGGTCGGGAATAAAAGGAGTCTATCAGGTTTAGTGTTAAGGCCATTTTATTAAGTATATAGTCTAGCTGAGATAGTTAAATCATTGCATCACAATGTTTTTGGTAAAATGATCTCAACAGCAGAATATTTAGGAAAAATTATGGCGTTAGACAATGCCCCAAGTTGGCAAGCAAAATTAGCCCAAGAGTTTAAATTGCCTTATATGCAAGATTTGAAGGCTTTCTTACGTACAGAAAAAGAACAACGTAAAATCATCTATCCGCATTCATCTAATTGGTTCCATGCACTGGAATCCACGCCACTAGATGATGTGAAGGTTGTTATCTTAGGACAAGATCCGTATCACCAAGCTGGCCAGGCCCATGGACTGTGTTTCTCTGTGCAACCCGGCGTGAAAGTGCCACCTTCACTAAAAAATATCTATAAAGAATTGGCCACAGATATAGGGATGAAAATACCTGATCATGGATATCTAGAAAACTGGGCAAAACAGGGCGTGTTATTACTCAACGCCGTGTTAACCGTTGAAGACTCAAACGCTAATGCCCACCAAGGCAAAGGCTGGGAACAGTTTACCGATAAGATCATCAGCACGGTCAATGGACACTGTGACCATGTTGTCTTTATGCTCTGGGGCAGCTATGCCCAGAAAAAAGGCGCGATGATTGATGAGAAAAAACATCTGGTTTTAAAGGCACCACATCCATCGCCTTTATCGGCCTATAGAGGCTTTTTTGGCTGTCAGCATTTTAGTCAGGCAAATACCTATTTAGCTGAAAATGGAAAAATAACTATTGATTGGAATCTGTCTAACTAGAAAGAACCATCACAATAAACACAGCGATGCCTAGAGACATTGATGCTATTGCAAGTTGACGTAACTTTGCTGTCTGCCATGCCATCATAAAGCCTGAAATAAGTAACAAAAGTAGTGCGGCAGCAAAGCCAGCGGCATAAACCTTAAAGGGTGTCCCTCCTTTTGCCTTATGTAGCTGCACAAATTGTCTGTGTAAACTGGTCTTTTTTATCGCTAACATTGCAATAGACGGATTTGCCGTAGGCTCTAACGTAAGATCCATATCTGATCCAGTCCACTCCAGCCTATAAGATGAACCTATTTTTTTGATTTTCGCTTGGCCTGATGGGCTGGCTATATTTTGTTTTTCTAATTCGTTTGTCGCTAATGCAACAAGCTCCGAGAGCTCAGCTTGAAGAGGGGTTTTAAGGTTTAGCTCATGAGTAGTTGTATGATAATCACCTTTTATACCCCAGGTATAAAGCGCCCCAGTCACAAAAAAACATGATGGCCACGGGCAAAATAAAGGCAGCAATCAACACATGCGCTTTCATTAATGCAGAACGATTAAATAGTGCCATTTTCGTTTTTACCTCATTTAAATGTTTAACCAATCAAACAGCTCTGACCCTATTGATTTTATTTTACCGTTTCCAAAAGAGTTCGTTGTCATATTCTGGCTGTTGATCCGACTCGAGTATTCCCTTCATTTTCAACTTAAATCTATTTTGTCCGTTTTTATTAAAGAGGCAAGATGCCTTCTTAATATTGTCGGATAGCTGGCGATGACTTATACCTTGCCATTGATAACGGATGTGAGT
>JABGUA010000128.1 GCA_018646825.1 Piscirickettsiaceae bacterium | reverse complement strand
GGTTTGAATTTATTAATATCATGGGCAAGTATTGGTGTGGCAATATCAGCCCAAGTCAAAGGTGCAATGTTCAAAAAGGCTTCGGCCTGCATTACAGTTTCTGGCAGAACGGGTTTTAAATAGGCGACCAAAACACGGAATAAATTGATCCCCATGGTGCAGATATCATGGACTTCCTGTTCCTTGCCTTCTTCTTTTGCTAAAGCCCACGGTTTTTTATCATCAATATATTGATTGGCTTTGTCGGCTAAAGCCATAATTTCACGCATGCCTTGTCCAAATTCACGGTTTTCATAACGTGTGGCGATGGCATCAGATTGCGCTATAAACTCTTCGAACAAAGCGGGTTCAGATAATGTTTCTGCTAACTTGCCATCGTAACGTTTCTTAATAAAACCGGCACAACGGCTGGCAATATTAACGACTTTACCGACCAAGTCTGAGTTGATTCGACTTTGGAAGTCTTCAAGGTTTAAATCAATATCATCAATACCTGAACCAAGTTTTGCGGCGAAATAATAGCGTAAATATTCGGGGTTTAAGTGATCAAGATAGGTACGGGCTTTGATAAAGGTACCGCGTGACTTAGACATCTTCTTGCCGTCAATGGTTAAAAAACCATGAGCATAGATATTATTAGGTAAGCGGAAACCAGCGCCTTGCAGCATGGCTGGCCAGAAAAGGGCATGAAAATAAATAATATCTTTACCGATAAAATGCACCATTTCGGTGTCTGTATCAGGTTTCATAAAGGCATCAAAGTCGACACCAGTACGATCACAGTAATTTTTAAAGCTAGCTAAGTAACCAATAGGGGCATCGAGCCAAACGTAGAAAAATTTATTCGGTGCATCTGGAATTTCAAAACCGAAATAAGGGGCATCTCGCGAGATATCCCAATCACGTAAACCGCCTTCAAACCATTCATTGAGCTTGTGACTCACTTCGCTTTGAATATGACCTACTTGTGTCCAAGCTTTAAGCATTTCTTCAAAATGACCGAGTTTGAAAAAGTAATGTTCGGATTCTTTAGTAATGGGCGTTGCACCAGATACTGCAGAGACTGGGTCAATTAGATCAGTTGGATCATAGGTTGCACCACAAGCTTCGCAGTTATCACCATACTGATCTGAGGCGCCACATTTAGGGCATTCACCTTTGATGAAACGATCCGGTAAGAACATTTCTTTTTCAGGATCATAAGCTTGGCTGATAGTGCGGGTCTTGATATGGCCAGCATCGCGGTTTGCAAGATAAATTTGGCTTGCTAAGGCTTTATTTTCTTGACTATGTGTCGTATGAAAGTTATCGAAGCTAATCGAAAAGTCATCGAAATCTGCTTGGTGCTCTGCTTTGATATCAGCAATTAACTGCTCTGGCGTAATACCCTCATTTTGTGCTCGCAGCATAATGGGTGTGCCATGGGCATCATCTGCACAGACATAATGACATTCATGGCCGCGCATCTTTTGGAATCGTACCCAAATATCAGTTTGAATATATTCAACCAAATGCCCAAGGTGAATAGAACCGTTAGCATAGGGCAGTGCGCTAGTAACCAGAATTTTTCTTTGCATAAATCAACCAAAACAGGGGTGTAAAACCAAGTAAAGATAACAGAAAGTCACTGATGAGACCATTAAAGAGGTGTACAATAAGTCTAGGTTTGCAATGCAAAACGGTTTGAATTAAATTGTCGTTAGGCTGAATTTAGCTGTTTATTTATTTCAGCGCGTCTACTAAGAAACCAAGGGAAAAGATGGAACTGATACTGCATGATATTCATGCTGATGCCATTGAGTCAGCATTAGCGAAAGCACGGCAATACCGTTCTTTATTAGAACCCGAAATCGCGGAAAGTATTTGTCTCGATATATTGAATATTGATGACGATAATCAGCAAGCCTTGGTGATTTATGTTTTGGCTTTGACTGATCAATTACACCACACAGAAAAGCAATCCCAAATTAAACTATTGCAAAAAACGATTGCGCGTCTAGCTAGCGAATATGAGCGGCATTATTACACCGGCATTTTGAATGAGCGACGTGCCCGCTTTTTGATTAGTCAGCCAATGTCCCACAGTTTCGCCTATGATTACTTTAGGGAAGCCATACATGCCTATCAACAAGCAGAAAAGTTAAGCCCTGACAATAATGATGACGCGATTTTGAGACAAAATAGTTGTATTCGTACTATCGAGAAAGAGAAACTGCAACCCCGACAGGATAGTGAAGATATTCTTGTCGATATGGAAAGCTAGGTATGCGAGTAATGCAGTTACAAAAGCGTTTAATGGCTATTGCCGGCGTCGCCATGTTTGTCTATCTAATATGGCATATGTTAACGAATCTGACTTTCTTTTCTGAAGTATTGTTTAATGATTTTTATGCTTGGTATAACATCGGTTATATTCGCTATTCGGTATTAACTTTATTTATTGTACTCATAGCCGCGCATGTAAGGACTGCGTTGAAGATACGGCAGGTTAATGCCAAGGCACGTGTGATCGATTATGCTCGCCATGATGGTTTTAAAATTCCAGCTAAACTAGTCACGCTCAGTGTTCTTTTTCTCTTAGCGTTTAT
>JABGUA010000145.1 GCA_018646825.1 Piscirickettsiaceae bacterium | reverse complement strand
TCTAATAATGAATTACTAGCCATTCTGTTCGCGCCATGTAGCCCTGTGTGCGCTGTCTCACCAATTGCATATAAACCGTCGAGGTTAGTTCTACCTTGCTGGTTTACGACTAGACCACCACAAGTGTAATGAGCCGCGGGTACGACAGGGATAGGCTCTTTTGTCATATCGATACCGAGTTCAAGGCAGCGCTGGTGAATTGTTGGAAAGTGAGATTCAATAAATTCAGATGATTGATGACTAATATCTAAATAGACGCAGTCATCACCAAGGCGTTTCATTTCATGGTCGATAGCCCTAGCCACAATATCGCGAGGTGCTAGCTCTGCTTGGTCATGGAAACGAGTCATGAACCTTTCGCCATTGCCCAGAACTAATTTAGCTCCTTCCCCCCGCAAAGCTTCACTGATAAGGAAAGATTTGGCTTTTGGGTGATATAAACAAGTCGGATGAAATTGCACAAATTCCATATTTGCCACATCACACCCAGCGCGCCAGCCCAGTGCAATACCATCACCGGTAGAGACATCTGGGTTACTTGTATATAGATAGACCTTGCCAGCCCCCCCTGTTGCCAACACGGTAATAGGGGCGACAAATTGATGTGTTTTATCTGATTTGATATCGAGGGCATAGCAGCCGAGACAACGATTATCTGATTCGCCGAGTTGTTTTTGGCTAGTAATGAGATCAATCCCAATGTGAAATGGGAAGAGGTCAATATTGTGATGGAAAATGGCTTTGGCTAAAAGAGTCGTTTCTACCTCACGGCCAGTGGCATCGGCAGAATGAATAATACGGCGGTGGCTGTGGCCGCCTTCTTGTGTGAGATGATACGTTTCTGCTGTGACACCATCTTTGGTAAAAGAGACACCTTGTTCAATTAACCATTCGATACTTTCGCGGGCATGTTCAACGGTGTACCTGACACTTTGTTCATCACACAAACCAGCACCAGCGATCAACGTATCGTTAATGTGAGATTCAATTGAATCCGCTTGGTCAAGGACGACAGAAATACCACCTTGGGCATAAAGAGAAGCACTTTCTTTTAATTGGTCTTTTGATAACACCGCTACGCGGGCATCATCAGCTAATTGCAGTGCCAGTGTTAATCCGGCAGTGCCACTGCCAACGATTAAAACATCATACTCAGAATAGGTTGTCATAAGTCAAAATAATAAAAACACGGTGTCGTCAGTATATAGCAGTGTTCAAACAGTGTGGAAGGGAAATAAAAGTGTATTTTTTCTTGGTAAACTGAACGGAATAAAAGGGGATTAATAAGAACCTGATTAAAAAAATGTGAAATCCATTATGATTTTTAGCCTAAAGGCTTTATATTTAGACACTTACTGGGAACAAAGCCACTGCCATGCGAGTCAATAGCAACATATTTAAGAAATGCCACCGGCAAGTTGAAATGGGCCGGAACAAAGGATGAGTGTGGATCAAGAGCTAGTACAACGTGTACAAGCGGGTGATAAGAGTGCATTTGACGTGTTGATTATGAAATATCAACAACGCATCATTAATGTGATCACCGGCTTTGTCCACGATCCTGTAGAAGCTCAAGATGTTGCTCAAGAGGCATTTATTAAAGCATACAGAGCGATACCAAATTTTCGGGGAGACAGTGCGTTTTATACTTGGTTATATCGAATTGCAATTAATACATCAAAAAATCATTTAACGGCAAGAGCACGAAGACCGCCGGCAATGGATGTAGATGCGGCTGATGCAACCAATACTTACGATGCACCAGAGTTAAAAGAGTTTGAAACACCAGAAAGTAACTTAGTTAGCAATGAGTTGGAGCAAGCTATCCATCAAGCGATTGATGAATTACAAGAAGATACTGCGACAGCAATTAAGCTAAGGGAGTTTGAAGGTATGAGTTATGAGGAAATTTCTGAGGCAATGGATTGTCCTATAGGAACAGTACGGTCACGAATCTTTCGTGCACGGGAAGCGATTGAACAACGAATACAAATGATAATGGGTGAAGGGGAACAACCATGACAGCCAATGACGAAGAATTATTGTCTGCTTTAGTTGATGGGGAACTGCAAGGCGAAGCGCTAGACAGAGCAATAACGCTATTAAGTACACAACAGACGGCAAGAGAACGGTTTCAACGCTACCAGCTTGCAAGCAATGTACTTCATGGCCACGCTATTGGACATCAGCAAAGTAACATGACACAAAAAATCAGCGCAGCTATTGCTGAAGAACCAGCACATAGTACTAAGCCGGCTCAACCGGTGATAACGCCAACCAGACCAATGCAAAGACCGTCTGCAGACGTATTGACATTCCCCGAACGGTTCTGGAAACAAGCGGTAGGGCTCGCAGTAGCGGCATCATTTGGCGCATTGGCTGTTGTCGGGACGATGACGCAACCGGACTATTCAATAATGCCATCAAGTTCAATGGCCGCGGTGGCCGAGTCCACTGTCACAACAGAGACGGTGGCGATGCAAGAACCTAGTAATCGATGGACCGTTACAGAACAAGAAATAGAAGATAGATTGAACGTCTACCTTGTTGACCATAACGAATATGCAGGTGCATCAGATATCTTTTCTAATGCCCGTGTTATTGCTTATGAATCAGGTCGTTAAATAATGCAACGTATTGCACAACTTTGTTTGGGGTTTTGTCTCAGCATCTCGTCAAGCCTCTCAATAGCTGAGCCAGAAGCAATGGCGCTGTTAGAGCGAATGGGAACAGCAGCGAAAACATTGAATTATGATGGCGTATTTACCTATCAGACAGGTAATAAGGTACAAGCAATCCGCATTATTCATAGTGCTACTGAGAACGGTGAAGTGGAACGGTTACTATCACTTAATGGCGCTGCGCGTGAACTTATTAGAACAAATGATCATGTGACCTGTATCTTCCCTGAAGGCAAACAGATTAATATAGATAGAAGACCACTAGGTCGTGGTTTCCCAAGTGATTTATTAAGCCGGATGAGTTCAGCTGCACCTTATTATGCCATCACTATTGGCGAATCAGGCAGAGTCGCCAATAGGCAAGCCAGACAACTGTTAGTGACACCAGTTGATGAATATCGCTATGGATATCACTTGTGGGTTGATGAAGAAACAGACTTATTACTTCGGTCAGATTTATTAACAGAAAAGGCGCAAGTCCTAGAAAAGTTCACCTTTTCATCTATAAATATGAATGTTGATATTCCTGACTTAGCGTTAAAACCCCAAATTGAAGGCCAAGAACATACTTGGAATAGGAATCAAACTGAGCCTGTGAGTATAGATAAGTCAGTACAAAAGCAAAGTGAAACGGTATCGTCGTTATGGCAAGTAGCTTGGCTACCTCAAGGGTTTGCCCTTGTTGCAGAGCAAAGCCGACGCAAATCCGATAACGATATGGTGGTTGAACAGCGTGTCTATAGTGATGGGCTAAGTTCTGTGTCCGTTTTTATTGAGCAGAGAACAGCTGCGCATCATCATTTAGAGGGCGGTACTAAGATGGGTGCGATAAATGCTTTCGGCATTATCGCGGATAGCCACTTTATTACCACGGTAGGACAGGTACCAGCCCGTACGGTTGAGAAAATCGGTCGGTCGATTAAGGTCCCTGATTAGTCATACATGATTGAACAACAAGCGACAGTCATTGAAATAAAAGATGACATGGTTTGGCTTCAAGCTGAACGCCAGTCAACTTGTAGCCAATGCCAAATAAAACAAGGTTGTGGCACAGGTTTATTGGCGAAGCATGTCGGGCAACGTTTTTCAAAGATAACAGTCCAAAAAACAACAGACGTTAGCGTTGGCCAGCAAGTCACAGTTGAGATCCCAGAACAGACCTTATTACAAGGAGCTGCATTAATGTATTTGTTACCTTTGGGGCTATTGTTTGTGTTTTCTATGACTGCAAGAGCGTTAGTCCTGGGCGAGGTGATAGAAATTATTATGGGTCTAATCGGGCTGGTCATAGGCTTCACATGGACCAGGCAGCGTTTGAAAAATAATAAAGATGGTTTTCAAGCTAGTGTTAGAGAGGAATGAAAAAATGAAACAGCTTAAAGTTTGGGCATGGTCAACGACAATGGCAGCACTATTGATGTTGAGCCTACAGACACAAGCAAGGAGTTTGCCTGAATTTACTGAATTGGTCTCCGAAAACAGCGCCGCTGTGATTAACATCAGCACAACAAAAAATAACAAGGCGCGTCGTTTGCCAAGCTTACCGAAAGGAATGGAAATTCCTGAAGGCACGCCATTGGATGACATGTTCAAACATTTTTT
>JABGUA010000208.1 GCA_018646825.1 Piscirickettsiaceae bacterium | reverse complement strand
GCCCAGGACCACGGTTTGAGCATGGAGATCGGCATCACCTTTGTTTGTACTGATGGCTGTACTGGCAACGGCTGCTGCGGGTGCTGCTTTTGTTGGCTCAGATGCTACAGCAGGTTCTGCTACAGACGCTGTACCTTCTGATACTTCTAACGTTAATATGATGTCGCCTTGTGCTACTTTATCCCCGACAGAAACATTTAGCCCAGTCACAGTACCCGAATGCGTACTGGGAATTTCCATTGCCGCCTTATCTGATTCTAGTGTCATAATATCTTGATTTTCTTCGACTTGATCGCCGATAGACACTAATACCTCGATGACTTCTACCGCATCAAAATCACCAATATCAGGCAATTTTATTTCTATCAAACTCATAATAGAACCTTTCTAATATCAGATAACATATGGTTTAGATGTGTAGTGAAACGTGCTCCTAAAGCACCATCTACTACGCGATGATCATATGATACTGATAGTGGTAGCATGAGTTTTGGCTCAAATTCTTTACCATTCCACACTGGCTGCATTTTATGACGACCAACGCCTAAAATAGCGACTTCTGGCGCGTTTACAATAGGAGTGAAGAAACTGCCACCAATACCACCCAAACTTGAAATTGAGAATGTGCCACCTTGTAGATCTTTGGCAGTCAAAGCACCGTCACGTGCACGTGAGCTTATTTCTCCTAACTCTCCTGCCAACTCTAAGAAACCTTTTTTATCAACGTCTTTGACAACTGGGACCATTAAACCATTTGGCGTATCAACTGCGATGCCAATGTTGTAATAATCTTTCATGATCAAGTACTCTTTATCTTCACTTAATGAGGAATTGAGTTCAGGGTACAATTTCAAGCTCGCAACAACCGCTTTCATAATAAAAACCAATGGCGTTAAATTCACACCTTGTTTTGCCGCTGCTTCTTTATTCTCTTTTCTAAATTGTTCTAATTCTGTGATATCTGCTTCATCAAACTGAGTGACATGCGGAATATTTAACCAACAGGCATGTAAGTGTTTGCCAGAAATCTTTTTAATTCGGCCTAATTCGACTTTTTCAATTTCACCAAATTTTTCAAAGTTGACGACAGGAACAGATGGAATAGCTGAGCCCCCAGTTGCTACTGCGGGTGCATTAATTTTTTGCTTAACAAAGCTTTGTACATCTTCTTTAGTAATACGACCTTTAGTGCCTGTACCACTCACCTGACTCAATACGACACCCAATTTACGTGCAAATTGACGCACTGATGGTGAAGCATGGGCTTGTTTAATCGCTGACTTACTGTCTGGGGCGAAGGGGGCTAACTCGGGTTCAGGTTCCGCGGGTTGTGTTTGCTTATTGAGCGCTTGTGCAACAATGGCTGCTGCAGTTGCTTTACCTGAGCTGACTTCAGCTGTGGGTGTTTCAGCAGCAAGTGCCGAATTGGCTCCCTCTGCTATTGCAATAACATCGCCTTGTTTTACTTTCTCGCCAACGGCTACTTTTAATTCTTTAATGACACCAGCAACAGGGGATGGAATTTCCATCGCTGCTTTATCTGATTCTAGGGTAATAATGTCTTGATTTTCATCAACACTATCGCCTACTGCCACCAATACTTCGATAATTTCCACTTCATCAAAATCACCGATATCGGGTACTTTTATTTCGACTAAACCACCTGCTGATACCGCAGGTTCTGTTGGTTTCGCAGGGCTGGTTTCAACCGGAGGTGCAGCTTTTTCTGGCTCTACTACTGGTGCTTCTGACGCACTCGCTGAGCTGACTTCTGCTATCGCAATCAGATCACCTTGCTTTACTTTATCACCTACTGCCACTTTTAATTCTTTAATCACACCGGCGGTTGGTGATGGAATTTCCATCGCTGCTTTATCTGATTCTAAGGTGATAATATCTTGGTTAACATCAATGCTGTCGCCTACAGCCACCAATACTTCAATGATTTCCACTTCATCAAAGTCACCAACATCAGGTACTCTTATTTCAATTAACTCTGCCATTTTTATCCCTTAACTGGTGCGATTGCATCAACATTAATCTTATATTGCTTAATTGCTTTTTCGACAACATTCATTGCAATTTGACCTTCTTCTGCCAAAGTACTTAATGTTGCAACCACAACATGATAACGATCAACTTCAAAGAAACTTCTCAATCTTTCACGGGTATCAGAACGGCCAAAACCATCCGTTCCTAGTACGGTGTATGGCGCTTTCACCCATGGGCGAATTTGCTCAGCGTACAAGCGCATATAGTCTGTTGATGCGATAACGACACCTTGCTCATCGTCTAGACATTCTTGCACATAGCAGCGCTTATTGTCTTGCTCTGGATGAAGTCGGTTGTCACGATCTACCGCCATACCATCTCTGGCAAGCTCATTCATGCTCGTCGCACTCCAAACTGTCGCTGATACTTTCCACTCTTTTTCTAACATCTCAGCTGCTGCTTCTACTTCACGCAGAATCGTACCACTACCAAGTAACTGTGCTTTTAGCTTATGCTTGCCACCCGTTTTGAGCTTGTACATCCCTTTCAATATGCCTTGTTCTGATCCTTCTGGCATTGCAGGGTGCGTGTAGTTTTCATTCATCGCTGTAATGTAATAGAAAACACTCTCTTGTTCTCCGTACATCCGCCGCATACCATCATGGACAATAACAGCCATTTCATACGCATAGGTTGGGTCATAACTAATGCAGTTTGGAATAGTCCCAGCTTGAATCAGGCTATGGCCATCTTGATGCTGTAAACCTTCGCCATTTAATGACGTACGGCCAGCTGTTGCACCGAGTAGGAAACCTTTAGCCTGAATGTCACCTGCTAACCATGCCAAATCACCAATGCGTTGGAAACCAAACATGGAGTAGTAAATATAGAACGGCACCATGTTCACGTTGTAGTTTGAATAGGCTGTCGAAGCAGAGATCCATTCGGCCATCGCACCCGCTTCGTTAATCCCTTCTTGTAAAATTTGGCCTTTGGTATCTTCGCGATACCACATGACTTTGCCAGAATCTTCTGGTTCATACATTTGACCTGATGATGAATAAATACCAACTGAACGGAATAAGCCTTCCATACCAAAGGTACGTGCCTCATCAGGGACGATTGGCACAATGTTTTTACCGATTTCTTTGTCACGAATCAGCGCTGTAAGAATCCGGACGAAAGCCATCGTCGTTGAAATCTCACGATCGCCGCTTGATTTCAATACTGCATCAAAAATCTTTAACTCTGGCACTTTCAATGCGGGTGCATCATGGTTTCGTTTTGGTAAGAAACCACCTAACTCTTCACGACGACCCAATAAATATTGTTTCTCAGGGCTGTCATCGTCTAATGTAATGAACGGCACATCTTTTTCAATTTGCTCATTGGTGACTGGAATCTTGAAACGGTCACGAAAACGCTTCATGTGTTCGACTGTCATGCTCTTTTGCGAGTGAGTCGTATTTTGACCTTCGCCAGCTTCGCCCATGCCATAGCCTTTGACTGTTTTCGCCAAGATAAGCGTGGGTTGACCTTTGTGATCTGATGCCGTTTTGTATGCAGCATAGATTTTTCTTGGATCATGGCCACCTCGGCTTAACCCCCAAATGTCTTGATCCGTCATATCAGACACTAATTCTAATAATTCAGGATACTTACCAAAAAAATGCTCGCGAACATAAGCGCCATCTTTTGATTTGTAGTTTTGGTATTCGCCATCAACGACTTCTTCCATTCGTTTTAGTAATAAGCCAGTTTTGTCTTTAGCTAATAAACTATCCCATTCTGAACCCCAAATGACTTTGATAACATTCCAACCCGCACCACGGAAAATGCCTTCTAGTTCTTGAATAATTTTTCCATTGCCTCGAACAGGGCCATCTAAGCGCTGCAAGTTACAGTTTACAACAAAGGTTAAATTGTCGAGCTTTTCCCTGCCCGCTAAGCTAATCGCACCTAATGATTCTGGCTCATCCATTTCACCATCGCCCAAATAAGCCCAAACATTACGGCCTTCAGTTGGTTTGATTTCTCGATGATCCATGTATTTCATAAACCGCGCTTGGTATATCGCTAATAAAGGTCCTAAGCCCATCGATACCGTTGGAAACTGCCAGTAATCTGGCATTAACCATGGATGTGGGTATGAAGATAGACCTTCGCCATCAGCTTCAAAACGGAAATTCAATAATTGTTGTTCAGACAAACGTCCTTCTAAGAAAGAACGCGCATAGATACCTGGAGAGGAATGGCCTTGGAAAAAGACCAAATCAGCACCATTGCCATAATTATCACCTTTGAAAAAGTGATTAAAGCCAACATCGTATAGAGTTGCAGCCGATGAAAAGCTGGCAATATGGCCACCAACGGCACCGGGCTTTAAGTTCGCTTTCGTGACCATGACCATCGCATTCCAGCGTATGTATGAACGAATTTTATGCTCTAAATTTTGATCTCCAGCAATACGTTGTTGCTGATCGACTGGAATCGAATTCACATAGGCTGTTGTTGCACTATAAGGTAAATTGACGCCTGAACGCCGCGCCGAATCAATCAGTTTTTCTAAAATATAATGCGCTTTGTCTCCACCTTCTACTTCAATCATGGACTCTAATGAGTCCAACCAGTCTTGAGTTTCTTGTGGATCGTTGTCAACAAAATCAGTCATAAATACCTTCAAAATAGTAACGCTATTAACAGCGAACTATTGTAACAGTTTTTACTCGGATTTATAGGTACAATGAGGCTACATATAGATAAGTAGCGTATTTCTGTGGTTTTTTTAAATTATTTTAAGGGCTAATTCGCAAAAACATGCCGCTTCAAAATAAATTTTATGCTGAGATTAAACTTCGGCGACTGTAGCGATATAGCCGAATACCTAATAATACGGCCAAAATAATGATGTAAATAACCGGCTCTGTAATGTCTTTCTTTACTAACATGAAGAAGTGAATTACACCGCCTATACTGATGTAATAAACAAGCCTATGAAGTCGGTTCCATCGCTCTGCACCTAAGCGTTTTATCATTGCATTGTTAGACGTTACCGCTAAAGGAATTAAAGCCAGGAAACTAATAAAACCAACTGTAATAAAAGGACGATCAATAATGTCGTTGATTATATCTGTCAGACTGAAAAACTGATCTAACCAAATATAAAGCAACATATGACAGACAGCGTAGAAAAAACTATATAAGCCCAATAATCTCCGGACATCGGCCAAAAAATGCCAGCCAAATAACAGCCTTAAAGGACTGACGGCGAGTGTAATGAGTAAAAAGCGTAACGCCCACTCACCAGTATCTCGAGTGAGCACTTCAATTGGATTAGCCCCTAGTTGATTATTCAATGCCCCATAGATTAGTGCCACTGCAGGCAGAAAACTAACAATAAAAAGGCCTGCTTTAAATAATCGACGAAACATCACACTCTCTGTCCTATCTAGAAGTGTTTCTTCAAATCCATGCCGGTATAGAGATCAGCAACTTGTTCTTGGTAGCCATTAAATAACGCTGTTTTGCGTTTTAAAAGTTCGCCAATACGCCTTTCACGTGCTTGACTCCAGCGCGGGTGGGCAACATTTGGGTTCACATTAGAATAAAAACCATATTCTGCTGGCCCCGCTATCATCCAAGAAGACACAGGCTGTTTTTCGACAAATCGAATTTGGGTAATCGACTTAATACTTTTGAAACCATATTTCCAAGGCGTTACTAGCCGTAATGGGGCACCATTTTGACCCAAAAGGTCGTTGCCATAAAGTCCCGTTGCCATAAATGATAATGGATTCATCGCTTCATCTATTCTCAAACCCTCAACATAAGGCCATTTCAATACACTACTTTGTTGGCCTGGCATTTGTTGTGGGTTATACAGTGTACTGAACTCAACATATTTTGCTTTCGAATTTGGTTTTGCTTGTTTCAATAAATCGGCCAACGAAAAGCCGATCCATGGAATGACCATTGACCAACCTTCTACACAGCGTAAGCGGTAAATTCGTTCTTCTAAAGCAAAGGGTTTCATTAAATCATCTAGATCATATTCTCCCGGATTATCGCACTCACCATCAATAACCACACGCCATGGTTCTGATTTATCCGGAAATTGGGTGGCGTTTTTCGCTGGGTCACCTTTATCAACACCAAATTCATAGAAGTTGTTATACGTTGTAATCGCCTGATAAGTCGTTAATTCCTCAGTGGCTGAAAACGGACTCTTTGGCAGTTCAGTATAGGCCGCAGCTGGTGCTCCATTTTCTGCTATAGCTAGCGAAGGCATGGCTGCAGCCGATGCCAACAATGCTGCTTTATTGATGAATTGACGGCGGTTTAAATATAACTTTTCATCCGTCACATCGTGGTCTTTTAGTAAGCCTAATTTATTCTTTTTGATTTGCATAACCTTTTCCTATTCAGACCTCATATACCTTTTCGCTAGCCAGTAATCAATACTGAAATAATTACCCGCACCAGAAAAGAATAAAGCTAAGAGCATAACGAAATACGTTGTCGCAAACTCAATACCGTTATTTAAAATAACAAAGTTACCCGTCTCGGTTAACCAATCATAATTACCGTGCTCTTTTAATAGCGAACGACCCGCTTCCAATTGGGCATTGGGTTCTGCAACTGCTAGCCATCCCTTATCCCAGTGGACTGTGACAGCAGCAACGACCATTGTGACCATAAGAGGGATTGATATCCAGCGCACAGCAAACCCTAATATAAGGAAAATGGCACCAAAATACTCTGCTCCCCATGCTAAATGGCCTAGTAGGTATGGATAGGGCAAGCCAAGTCCCCAGTCCGGATTTCCTAACCATTGAATCGTCGAATCTAAAGAGCTATTAGGATCTGACGGGTTCCATTTAGTATTAGCGGCCATCCACATCACTGGTGCGAGATAGAAACGCATCGCCAATGGTGCCAAAAAATCAATGGATCGGGTTGTGTTCAATGCACGTTGCATTGCACCCATCATGCTACATAGTGACATTATAGTCTCCTAAAGAACCAGTATTGATAACGCCCCTGCTCTTTCTTTGAAGAGTTTTACGAATACTGCTGCTCATTGGAAAAAGGGGCTCATGAGAGCCCCTTTCCATCACATTATTCTAGGTAGGGGCTTATTTAGCGCCACATTTACCTTCACCACATTTTGCTTCTTTGGCTTTTTCTGCTGCTTTATCAGCACCACATTTGCCTTCTCCGCATTTACCTTCACCGCATTTTGCTTCTTTGGCTTTTTCTGCTGCTTTATCAGCACCACATTTGCCTTCACCACATTTGCCTTCACCACATTTTGCTTCGGCTACATCATGACCGGCCAATTGCATGTAGCCACTCGTAAGTTCAGCTGATGAAAATGGACTTGTTTCAGCGCTCGCTAGCATTGGAGATAAAGCTAGACCGGCTGTCAAAGCTGCACCTGCTGCCAGTGCTATTGTTTTTTTATTAGAAGATATAGACATAATAATTTTCCTGTATTATTGAGTAAAAAATTAAAACAACCCGTCACAATTTGACCAAGCTTGTTAACGTAGACATACATAAAAGCAGAATGTTACAGACATTATGAAAAAAAATTTCAAGTCTAAAAGTCATGCCGATGAAAGTCTGTTGATCAAGAACCTTATCGACGGTGACACCTTTGCTTTTGAGCATGTTGTCGCAGAATATCACAATTTGATGTTATCTGTAGCAAGAGCAATCGTTGGTGATAGTATTGCTGATGAAGTCGTGCAAGAAGCTTGGATTTCAGCTATTAAAGCCTTGCCAAAATTTGAAGGCCGCTCTTCACTTAAAACATGGTTAGTTCAAATTGTCAGTAATGGTGCTAAAAGCCGCGTTCGCAGAGAAAACCGTTACAGTTCCTTAGATGATGGTTGGCAAGCGGTTCCTTCCGACAAATTCGACCACACAGGTCACCGCATCGATAATGTCGCACAATGGGAAACAGCTACGCCTGAAGCACTTCTTTCAAATACACAATTACAAAAAGTTATTGAACAAGCTTTCCTATCGTTGCCTGCTATGCAGCGTGCCACGATGACCATGGTCGATATGGAAGGTTATAAAGTCGACGAAGTTTGTAACATTTTAGATATCTCTTCGTCTAATGCTCGAGTACTGTTGCATCGCGCTCGTGTCACTGTACATGATGCAATTGAACGTTATCAGGATAATTAAATGCTGCAATGTAAAAACGTAACTGACGAAACCAGCAACTTTATAGAAGGTGACTTGCCGCTTTCTAAGCGTATCGCTTTGTTCCTGCATCTGGTACTTTGTCGCTGTTGCCGAAATTACGTGCAGCAGTTTCGACAAACGATTAATACTGTGGCGGTCACTCAACCCCAAGAAATGGATACAACTGATCGGCAAGCCTTAGCAAGAAAGCTACACGCTATGTGTGACAAAACTAACCATGGCGATAGCTAAATTCTTTCCTAGCGCTGGTATTTTTCTTTCCATTCAGAATACGGCATGTTGTAAACAAATTCCCTAGCTTGATCGTAGTCCATTGCTACGCCTTTTTCTTCTGCTGCCGCTAGTACCCATTTCGATAGGCAGTTTCGACAAAAACCCGCGAGATTCATTAGATCTATATTTTGTAAATCTGTGTTGTCTTGCAAGTGGGCTAATAATTGGCGGAAAGCCGCGGCTTCTAATTCAGTTTGTGTTTGTTGGTCCATAATTTCATTCTCTTAATATAAAAAACACCGCACTTCATGTTCGGCAGTCAATTGGGTCGCTTCGGGATATGTTGTCATGCATTGTGGCATCGCACTCGGACAACGTTGGTGAAAATGACAACCTTGTGGCGGATTAGCCGGTGATGGCAGATCGCCTTCAAGCCGAATAATTTCACGGTCTTTGTCATCTTCCAGTCTTGGAACGGCAGCTAATAACGCTTGTGTATAGGGATGTTTTGGTGATTTTAATATCTCATCTCGGCTACCTTGCTCGACAATCCGTCCTAGGTACATCACGGCTATACGGTGAGCAAGGTATTCAACGACAGAAATATTATGAGTGATGAAAAAATAGCTTAGATTGAACTCTTGTTGTAGTTCACGCAATAAATTCAATATTTGGGCTTGTACAGACACATCCAATGCACTGGTCGGTTCATCACAAATTAATATCTTTGGTTCAGCGGCTAATGCGCGAGCAATACAGATTCGTTGACGCTGCCCGCCAGAAAACTCATGGGGATAGCGGTGTTTAAATTTTGTATCTAGTCCAACCCTCTCTAGCAAAGCATCGATTCGATTGCTCCGTTCATTGGCTGTTTTAATTGATGGGCCAACTAGCATAGCCTCTTCTATGACTTGAGAGACCGTCATCCTTGGATTCATTGATGCATAAGGATCTTGAAAAATTATTTGCAATGCGTTGCGTTCTAACTTGAGCGCACGAGGCGATAGTTCATTCAATACTTTATCTTGATAAGTGACTTGGCCTCCAGTCACGGGTACTAACTGTAAAATACCTTTGCCTACTGTCGTCTTACCGCAACCTGACTCGCCCACTAAGGCAATTGTTTCTGCTTGCCTCAATTGTAAATTCACGCCATCGACTGCTTTAACTTGCCCTACAACACGTTGTAAAAAACCTTTTTTAATCGGGAAATGAACCTGTAATTGTTCCAAATCCAGTATTGGCTTTTGCTCGACTGGAATAACTGACAAGGCGGAGGCTGTAATTGCCTTACTTGCCGCAGAAGTAGCGGCTTGATCATGATTAGGATCATATAAATGGCAACGCACACCACTTTGACCATTTTTGTACCACTGTGGTTGTATTGAATCACATTGGCCTATTGCCTTATCACAGCGTTCTACAAACCGGCAGCCTTTAAAGACGGTATCTAATGTCGGTACATTACCTTTAATTACGGTTAATTGTTGCTGTCTTTTTTGTGCCGTCGGAACTGCTTCAAATAATTTCTGACTATAAGGATGATTTACCTGTTTAAAAAATTGATCTCTTGGTGCTGTTTCAACAATTTGTCCGGCATACATCACAGCCACATGATCCGCCATTTGTGCAACAACGGCCAAGTCGTGGCTAATTAATAAAATGGCCATCCCAGTATCACGTTGAATTTGTTTTAATAAATCTAATATT
>JABGUA010000138.1 GCA_018646825.1 Piscirickettsiaceae bacterium | reverse complement strand
TCAGCCTCCGTCCCTCATCGCCAATAGGCCTTATCGTGCTCAAAACAACATGAACACCAATCCATTTGTGTTAACTGATTTGAATCTGGGAACAATGAGCACCCATCGCTGCTAAAGGGTTTTAAACCCGCTGAGGGTTCACATGACAATAAAGAAACACAGACAAAGAACAACGTAATCATTCGGCTATATTTTGTCATTTCATAAGTACCAATATAACAATATTATTATCTTTTAAGCGATAGTGCTTACTTAGTTAATGAAGTCTCATTGGCAAAAGTCGTCACATATATTCGCTCCACCTTCTCCCGTGCCCACGGTGTTTTACGTAAGAACTTAAGCGATGATTTGACGCTGGGATCACTCTTAAAACAATTGATATTGATCTTTTCTGCCAGCTCGTCCCAACCATAATGCGCCACCAGATCGGTAACCATTTTCTCTAACGTAACACCATGTAAAGGGTTATCTTTCTGCATACGGCTTAACTACCTCTGGATAATGAACTCTTGCCTATTATTATAGCTATAACATAAGAAATAATGCTTTAATCAGTTAAAACAATCTCTTAAAAAAAAGAACTCTGACCCCTTCCACTCCTCCAGATGCTCAACTTCCTCAGATCCACCCCGTTTCAAATTAAACCGAATGGCTCTGCCCCCATTAATGATTCCTTTTTATCTTTTCGGTGCAGCTAATAGTAAACCTTGATCAATTGGAACATATTTCGACGCTGAATTAATCAATGACGTAGACGTAAACTTGGGAACACCATAGACTTCCACTACCGCATTGAAGTCGTGTCTGATTTTATCTACCAGCAAATCAAAATCGCCATCACCGGAAGCTAATACCACTACATCGGCACCTTTGGCATATTCCATCGCATCAAGCGCAATACCCACATCCCAATCGCCTTTTGCTGAGCCATCAACTCTTTGGATGAAGGGCTTTAGCTTGACCTCAAAACCGATCGCTCTCAGTATATTTTGAAACTGTCTTTGTTTTTCATCATCCCGATCGATAGCGTAAGCAATCGCTTTGATTACTTGCCTATTTGCAGTCACTTTTGCCCAAAATTGATTGTAATCAAAATTAGAATTATAAGATTGCTTTGTCGTGTAATAAATATTCTGCACATCAACGAGTACAACTAGTTTTTCCATAATTTTCTCGTAAGCCTAGGGCCTAAACAGTAGGAGATGAAGCTTTTTATTTTCTCTTCAACTGCTCCAAATCCCTAACAGCGCCTTTTGAAGCTGAGGTGGTCAATGCTGCATAGGCCTTCAATGCCAAACTCACTTTACGTTCTCGGCCAACAGGATGCCAAGCATCATGGCCTTTAGCTTCCATTGCTACTCGACGTTCTGCTAATACTTCATCACTAACATCGACTTTAATAATCCGGTTTGGAATATCAATCACAATGGTATCGCCTTGTTCAACCAAGCCAATTGTGCCGCCTTCTGCTGCTTCTGGTGAGGCATGACCTATCGATAAGCCAGATGTACCGCCTGAGAAGCGTCCATCGGTTAACAAGGCACACGCTTTACCTAAGCCTTTTGATTTTAGGTAACTGGTTGGATATAACATTTCTTGCATACCCGGGCCGCCTTTCGGGCCTTCATAACGAATCAAGACCACATCACCTTCGACAATTTGATCAGCCAAAATGGCGATTACCGCGGCGTCTTGTGACTCAAAAATACGTGCCGGCCCAGTGAAGGTTAAGTTATCTTCGTCAACACCCGCAGTTTTAACGATACAACCTTCTTCAGCCAAATTACCGAATAACACGGCAAGTCCACCATCTTGGCTGTAAGCATGTTCGATATTACGAATGCAGCCATCATCACGATCAAGATCCAGTTCAGGCCAACGGCAATTCTGGCTAAATGCCGTTTGGGTTCGAATTCCAGCAGGGCCAGCCAAATAACGTAGTTTGACTTTTTCACTATTACTGCGTTTGACATCCCATTCCGCTAGAGCTGCAGCCATGCTTTCACTGTGTACTGTTGGAATCTCAGTATGCAATAAACCTCCGGCGGCCAGTTCTCCCAAAATCGACATCACACCACCTGCACGGTGGACATCCTCCATATGATATTTATCTGTTGCTGGCGCGACTTTGCACAAGTTTGGAATCTTACGAGACATGCGGTCAATATCCGCCATCTTAAAGTCGACTTCCCCCTCATGAGCGGCAGCCAATAAATGTAAAACGGTATTGGTTGAACCACCCATTGCGACATCTAAGGCAATGGCATTTTCAAAGGCCTGTTTATTGGCAATTGATCGCGGCAGCACGCTGTAATCATTTTGTTCATAATGCTGTTTGGTAATTTTAACGATTTGACGAGCAGCTTCTAAAAACAGTTCTTCGCGATCAGCATGCGTTGCTAATAGAGACCCATTACCTGGTAAAGACAAACCCAAGGCTTCAGTTAAGCAATTCATTGAGTTGGCTGTGAACATACCTGAACATGAACCACAGGTTGGACAAGCCGCACTCTCAATCTTAGCCACATCTTCATCACTAACACTGTCATCCGCAGCTTGCACCATCGCATCGACTAAATCGAGCTTAACGTCCTTACCTGCTAATTTGGTTTTACCTGCTTCCATCGGGCCACCAGAAACAAAGATAACGGGAACGTTAAGACGTAACGCCGCCATCAACATACCCGGTGTAATTTTGTCGCAATTTGAAATACACACAATTGCATCTGCACAATGGGCATTAACCATGTATTCAACCGAATCGGCAATGATATCCCGTGATGGCAAGCTGTACAGCATGCCACCATGGCCCATTGCGATACCGTCATCAACAGCAATCGTATTAAACTCTTTCGCGACGCCGCCAGCACGTTCAATTTCGCGCGCAACCAACTGACCCAAGTCTTTTAAATGCACATGGCCGGGGACAAACTGGGTAAACGAATTCGAAATCGCAATAATCGGTTTACTAAAGTCATCGTCCGTCATCCCTGTCGCCCGCCAAAGTGCACGTGCGCCTGCCATATTGCGGCCGGCGGTTGTTGTTCTAGAACGATATTCTGGCATGTTGTTTCCCCAAACTAATTCAATTAAGGCCGAATGAACTTAAAATAGGCCGTGTTTCATGTCACAAATTTTACACGCAACTTTGCAACCTTGCTGAACTAGGGCTCAATTACCTTTCAAACGCCCCGCTGTTGCGGGTTGAAAACCCGCCAATCAAAGCGCAAGGAGTGACGTTTAGTCATTCTAAATAAACGACGAGCAATGCAGAGTGGCGGGTTTTCAGCCCACAACCCGAAGGGCTGAACTTAGATTTGCGTGCAATTGCGTTGGAAATCATTCATGTAGAGTGCTACATTTCATCATTTCCGCCTTGTTGTACACAAATCTAAGTTCCAGCAGAGTGGTGTTTGAAAGGTAATTAAGCCCTGTAATAAAAAGAGCACTATGATCAACAACACAGATTCACTTTCTACTGCACAATCAATGACAACCACTAGCTGGTTTCGTAGTGCTGCGCCCTATATTCATGCCCACCGTGGTGCCACGTTTGTGGTCGCGATTGATGGCAAAGCCGTCGCTTCTGACAACTTCGATAATCTAATTCACGATCTCGCTTTATTAAATAGCTTAGGCATCCGCCTGGTGATTGCCTATGGCGCACGCCATCAAATCGAACAGCAATGCCAACAACAAGCTATTCCTGTGCAATATCATCAAGGTTTAAGAGTCACGGATACTGCCAGTTTAGCTGTTGCCAAAGCAATTATCGGCCAATTACGGCTTGAGTTAGAAGCCAAACTGTCTTTCAGTTTGCCGCATACCCCCATGGCAGATGCGCAAATTCGGTGTAGCAGTGGTAATTTTGTCACCGCGCAACCTATCGGGATAAAAGATGGGATCGATTTTGGCCACACCGGCAAAGTGCGTCGTATTGACACCGTGGCCATTGAGCAACAACTCAATTTAAATAATATCGTCTTGTTACCGCCATTAGGTTACTCGCCGACGGGTGAAGTCTTTAACCTCTCTGCCGAAGCAGTCGCTACCGCCTGCGCAAGCGCATTAAAAGCCGACAAGCTAATCTTAATTGGCGATGACTTTCCAGACCTGCCAAAAGAAATGACCTTAGCTCAAGCTGAAGACAGGATCGAAGAACAAGGGCTAGTAGCAAATCATGCCCTATTAGCCGCTGTCGATGCCTGCCAAGCCGGTGTCAAACGCGTGCACTTACTCGACCGCACCCAAGATGATGCCTTACTACAAGAATTATTCAGCCGTGACGGTGCCGGCATTATGATCAGCGCTATCGCTTTTGAAAATACACGCATTGCCAAAATTGATGATGTTGGGGGGATTTTAGAACTCATTCAGCCACTGGAAGACAATGGCATACTCGTCAAGCGGTCGAGAGAAGATTTAGAGATTCACATTGACAGTTTCATTGTCATGGAACGTGATGGTGCTGTGCTTGCTTGCGCGGCACTCCATACCTATCCAGAATGCCAAATTGGTGAATTAGCCTGTTTAGCCGTGTCTGACAATTACCGCGGGTTCGGCCGAGGTGAGCAATTACTCTCGGCTATCGAGCACCAAGCAAGGAAACACAAGCTAAAAACACTATATGTCCTTACAACACAAACTGCACATTGGTTTTTAGAACAAGGGTTTACAGCGGCTGAAATTGCAGATTTACCCGTCGAAAAACAAAGCCTTTATAACTATCAACGTAACGCTAAAGTCTTTAAAAAAGGCATGCCTTAACGTTTCGTTTTTTGATCTACCCGTTTTTTATATTCTGGAAACAACAACGGTGCAAGTTCATGTAGCGCTTTTTCATAAACCCGACGTTTGAAAAACACAATCTCTTTGGTTGGCGTCCAGTAATCAACCCAGCGCCAATCATCAAACTCTGGTTTCTCGTATTGATCCAGTTTGACATCTTCTTCTTTGCCAATAAATCGCAACAAAAACCAACGTTGTTTTTGGCCAATGCAAAGCGGCTTATTACCATAACGTAAATAACGTTTAGGCAAACGATAACGTAGCCAGCCATCTGTTTTACCAATAATCTCAACGTGTTGCTCTTCTAAGCCCACTTCTTCCATCAATTCACGGAAGACTGCTTGCTCAGGAGTCTCATCAGACTTAATGCC
>JABGUA010000088.1 GCA_018646825.1 Piscirickettsiaceae bacterium | reverse complement strand
ATTATGGTGTTTGTCTATGTCGTGTAGCTCTACAGTCAGTTTATTGAAGTGTTCTACCAGCGTCTGACTAGGTCTTATTCGTGTAGAGAAGCTAGGCCCAGCGCCTCCTCTGTTGTGATAGAACTGTAGAACATCCACATATCCATGTTCTTCCAGTAACCTCTCAACACCTATTATCTTTCTGTTGATATATAACGCATTGTATCTGCTATTTGGCTTGTAGTTCCTTGGGTGCTTGTGGAAGCCAGTAGCCAGATTAGGATCCGTTAGCCATCTTACGTATAGATCTAAGAGCAGAACCCTCAGCATATCTTTTACTTTGATATTACCCTGATTATTAGATCTGGACTGTAAATCGACACAACCAAGTTCATCATAAATTAGCTTAGTTAAGTCTTTTACGTCAGGATGGTCTGACCAAGTATGTACGTCTAGAACTTCTGAGAAGTATCGGTCTATGGGGTCTAGGTTATCTATACTGTTATTTGTCATTCTACATAGGCCCCTTCCATTACTGGAACAAGTTGAGACTTATTATGTGGATAAAGCAAATCTTTTTAGAGTGCAGTCATTGAGTTTAGTAAGTTCTTTTGTCAGGGTTATTTATTGGCTCTCATGCCCGTTTACACATCAAATCAATAGCTTGAGATATTAGCTTTTTAAGCCAAGGCGTTTTTAAACAGTCTTAGGGCTTTGTAGCCTAACTGCTCAGTGAGCGTATCTTTTCAATCTCACTATACTTAATTGGCCGAAACGACCAAAATACTGTAATGGACAACTAATACAGTAAAGCAATTCGTAGGAACAAATATGAATAATCATAGTGAAAAATTCTGCATCTCCAGAGCTAAGAATGCTACTTTTGAGAATGACTAGTTTAGAACTTGGCTATCTGCACGAGACTTAGGTTTAGCTACTGCCACAAATGGCGCTTTTGGTGCGCAAGTTACTAGGGCAAAGGAGTTGGGGCATTCTACTGGAAAGCACTATCACGAAATGACCTTCCAAATGATATACGTTTTAAATGGATGGGTTAAATTCTGGTATGAAGACGAAGGTGAGTTTCTGTTAGAAAAAGGTGATTTTGTTTATCATCCACCGACTGCAGCACACGACCTGCTTGATTATTCAGCAGACGTTGAATTGTTAGAGGTTTATTCGCCATCATCGCCCGAAACAATTGATGTCTGATATTACCTAATGCCAAATTCAAGGCTTGTCCTGTTGAGGGCATTTCCAAGATGCTGTCGGGCAAGGTGGTTTATTGTGACAGAGCCTAGGGACGAGATAGTGCCTACACCAAAGATGTTGAACAAAAATTAGGCAGATCATCAGTATTTTAAATTTGTGACGTGAGGTAACACTTTGACACTCAAATAAGTGAGGCGAACTTCGAAGGTGAAGCGTTTATTACCAGTGAATGTTTCACCGACTGGCTTCCGTCAATGGTTGGGGAAGCCAGTCTTCCTCCAGAAACGCTATCCCTTCGCGTTTCACGGTTAGTAACTGGCTGGCCTTCCGAATAGGTCAGCCATTTTTACAGTGCACTCTCAAAGCCCCGGCTGCGTCGCGAATGTCATCAGAAATACTATTGGGATTGTGCGCATGGGGTTAAAGGTAATCATTATGATTTACGACCGGACCTGAAAATGAGTGGAAGCTTTCACCATCTTCGTATGGTTCAATATATAATCTGAATACGTCACTTACACGATTGTCTCGGTTCATTATATCAATAAAACTTTCGACACTATGATGTACGCCTATTAAAGCGTACTCACCTGTACCCAAATCAATTATATGATGCATAATATCGTCGACTGGGTAGTCTCTTAAATACTCTGCATAAGCCTTCCAAAGCGCCTCTTCCTGACCTTCTTTAGGTCGGAAACGCATACAGTTAATCATTCCAGCCATATTTATCTCCAATGATTTGCACCAAAATAATGCGGTGCAGCAATATATGGCGTCTATTTTTGTATCAAACAATTATCAAAAAATGGTGACTAATTGGTGACTCACGCAGCACAGATCAACATAGCTACAACCGTTTCTATCGTACTTATCTCAAAGCTTCGCCTGCGTCGCGAGTATCATTAGTAAAGCGCTGAGGATTGTGCGCTTGGCGTTTTTCCAAGCAAATAGCTTAAACGTACTTTTTAT
>JABGUA010000206.1 GCA_018646825.1 Piscirickettsiaceae bacterium | reverse complement strand
GGGTTACTTTACAGAGTTTACTGTAGCGTTAATTCCACCTCTATATCACATGATGATGAAGAAAAAATTAGCAACATGGGATAGAGACTTTGCTACTGAAGGCGAATTAGAAATTGCTGCTAGAATCAATGCTCAAGCTGGCTACACAATGCCTGAGAACCATGATTCTTACGCTAGAATCTAAGTAAGCCTCAAAATGGGCCCGGAGCTAACACTTCGGGCCCATCTTTTTTAAACCCACAACAGAGATTATCTAGAGTGGCCCTGAACAAGCCATTTAACAAGATAACGAACATCTCTAAAACACAATTTAATGCCGTTATAGAAAACATCTTAATCTGCATTAGAGACACATAATGTTAGCCAGTCTGAGAAAGAAATATTCTTTGTTCTTTTTGGTTAACGCGCCCAGAAACTGTGTACGGCTTAGGCGTCACATTTCTTTATAAAGTGAGGAAAAGAAGATGGAAGTAAAATGGGATGAAAATGCCTGCGAACATGCCGGTGTATGCGTTAATTCTTTACCGAATGTCTTCAAAGTAGAAGATGGTAGTTTTGTAATTGACACAAGTGCTGCTTCAGAAGCAGAAGTGCTTGAAACAATTGCTAAGTGCCCATCAGGTGCTTTAACAGTTCAAGACTAAGTTTAATTTTTTAATAAATAAATTTTTAAGTGGAGGAAGGTTAAATGGCTATTGGAGATCATTTATCAGATGTAAAAGTATTATGGGGTGTTGCTGGTTGTCCAAACACTAGTAAGATTCTTTTAACTGCAGCAGAAAAAGGCGTTGATATTGACGGTCGTTCTGTAGATGTCAATTCAGAAGTTGAAATGGGTGAGATTAAGAGGAATTCTCCATTCGGTTCAATTCCAGTTCTAAAAGATGTTGACTTCTACATCTACGGTACAGAAGCAATCATGTCTTACCTTGATGACAAAGGTTTTGGTAACTCACTCGTCCCTCGTAATGGTGTGGTACGTGCTGTTCATTACCAATGGGCACATATTGCTTCATCACATTTTGCACCAGCTGTTGCTAAGTTATCAGACGGTGATGACAGTGCTATGGAGGCTGTTAAGGCAGGCTTATCAGCATTGGAAGCACAGTTAAACTCTAGAACTAAACGTGGTGACTATATTGTCGGTGAATTCAGCTTGGCTGATATCCACTGGGCGCCTAGCATTCATGCTTTATGCCTACACGGAAATGAGTCACTTGTAGACTCAATGCCTGGTGTTAAAGCTTGGTGGGGTACTATGAAGGTAAGAAAGAGCATGAGCAAAGAGAACTATGTTGCTTATACTGCTTTGCCTTCGCTGGATGAAATACGTAATAATAAATTACGTTCAGTCAGCATTAACGTCTAGACGTTAGTACTTTTAACCTCAAAGAAATTTATATATGTTTGGTTTTTTCAAAAATAAGAAACAGGATTACGCAGCCAAAATTAATGGCTCTCAAACGCTGACAGTAAAGACTGGAGACAATCTTTTAAAAGCAGCGCTTGAGGCTGATTTGGCTTGGCCTCACGACTGCCGAGTAGGTAGTTGCGGTACGTGTAAGTGTCGTTTAGTTGAAGGCAAGATCAAGCCTTTGGCAGATTTCGCTTATGTGTTAGAAGGCGAGGACTTACAAAATGGCTACATTCTTGCGTGCCAAACGGCACTTAAGACTGATATAGAAGTAGAAGTAGAGCTTCTCTCTGACGGTGAAAAACAACACCATTGGGAATCAGATGCAGTCATCAAAGAAATTCGCGACTTAACACATGATATTAAAGCGCTTGTCATTGAAATCATTGACCCAGAGAATGTCTCTGCGAGCGAGCTCTTATATAAAGCGGGTCAATATGCAGATTTAAAACTATCCCATCTAAAAGATGGCCGTAGTTACTCATTTGCAACGGCACCGACCATTGGTCAAAAAGAGTTCTTGTTTTACATTCGAAAAGTTCCGGGTGGTGAATTTACTGACTGGTTATTTGAGGAAGATCGTACTGGCCAAACTTTAACAATGAGTGGTCCTTACGGGAAATTTGGGCTGGCTGAAGAGCCAGCCACAATGACCTGTGTTGCAGGTGGTAGTGGAATGAGTGCGGTAATGGGTGTTTTAGAAGCCGCTCTTGAATCAGGCGCTAAGCGTGATGTTCGCTTCATCTTTGGTGCGCGAAGCCAAAAAGACCTTTACCTTGGTGATCAAATTGCTGAAATGGCATCAGATTGGCAAAGCAAAGGCCTTGGCAGCTTCGAGTACATTCCTTGCCTATCTGAAGAACCTGAAGATAGTACATGGGAAGGCAGTAGAGGACTTTGTACAGAATTTATTGTCGATGAAAAAACTGGCAGTGTTTCTGGACAGGCTTATTTGTGTGGTCCACCAGGTATGATTGATGCCGCTATTAGCGTATTCGAAAAAAATGGTGTTAGCAAAGATGCAATACTCTTTGATAAGTTCCTCGATAAGAGTAATACACCTTAAATAATAAAAAACATGTCAAGGCCGATTAATTGTTACAGGCCTTGTTGATTAACTTAATAAATTGGAGATAAATTATGGCTTCTTTTAAAGCAATCGTAGTTATGGTTATCTGGACAGCTATTGCAGGATATGGCTTGTTCACAATCGGTGCCCATGAGCACTTCAGAAACCCAATGTGGGCTGTCGGTACTGGCGTCGCATTACTTGTTATTCATATGATTAACATGGCTTTATATTTCAAAATTGCTGGCGAACGCCCATTTGAATGGTTTAGATAAAGCAATTTAGCAACACCAAAAAAGCAACGATTATTAGCAACTTAGCTGATATCGTTGCTTTTTTACAACAAGCGCTCAAGAAATATCACTTTTTGAGACAAATGCATTCAATACGTCTAGACTTCCCAAACAAAACCATTATATAGTCGCATTTAACACACTGTGTTAGAGATAAGCGTTAAAGAATTGATTTTAGTCTTAAAGCTAAACTTAATTCTCTAACGAAAATAAGCATGATGTTTTGTATTTAACATGCTAGCCGTGATTATAGATTGAGCATTTATATTTACTCAAAGCTAGCAAAGAAGATTCAAAATTAATTGTTTAATTTATAAATGAACAATAAAGAGGCAAGTAAATGAAAAAATTCAATCGCTTAGCTTTGTCGACAGCGCTGCTAGCAGCAACGTCAACAGGCGTGATGGCAGGGCCTTACGGCTATGACCTACACAACGTTTTAGCACCTGTTTCAGCTTCAATGGCTGGTACAAGTATCGCTAAACCTTTAGATAACGTATCTGCACTTTTTGGTAACCCAGCCGGTCTATCTGAATTCCGTGGTACTGAATTCACATTCGGTGCAACTTGGTATAAGCCAAGCGCTGTTTTAGAACATAATGGTTCAATAACTGGTGCAGTGGGTGGTGGTGCATTCAAACAAAGTAACCGCAATGAAGGTTACATAGTTCCTCAAATTGCAGTGACTCAAGACCTTCGTGGTTTAGGTATTCCTGGTACATTGGGTGCAGGTGTGACAGTCACTAACGGTATCGGTGTTGAGTACCGCAAAGAGCCTAATTCATTAGGTGCGAGTGCAGAGTTAATTTATGTCGGTGCAAACTTTGGTCTGAGCTGGGATTTAACAGAGAACCTAACCTTGGGTGCTGCTGCGACAACGACCTATGCAATGTTAGATTTAGGTCTAGCCTCTACATCAGCGAACACCCATGATATCGGCTTTAAAGGCAGCTTAGGTCTGACTTATAAACTACCACATGCGACCCAAGTTGGTGTGTTTTACCACTCAGAGTTACGCCAAGATTTTGATGATATTATCCAAACATCTCCAGGTGCTCCAGCATTATCTAGTGGTAACACCGGTGAATTTACTAACTTAGTTATTGAACAGCCTCGTACTCTTGGTATTGGTATCAGTAATGAAATGCTTATGGATGGTAATTTATACCTTGCAGCAGACGTAATGTATAAAAACTGGGCCAATGCTGATTTCTGGCAGGATGTCTATGTTGATCAATGGATCTTCTCAATGGGTGGTCAGTACACTATGGGCCCATGGGAATTCCGTGCAGGTTATGGCTATGCAGATGATCCAACACGTGAGAACGTCAAAGGGTTAACCCAACTAGCTAATGCTTGTGCAGGTTTACCAGCAAACTGTACTGCTATCCCAACAGGAAGCGGCGCAATTGGTATAGCTGTCACCGAGTATTTACAAGCTGCTCAAACTCAAGTTATTTATCGTCATAGAGTTACTGCTGGTGTTGGTTACAAAGGCTTCTTAGCACCATTCTTAGATTTGGATATGCATGCTGCGTACCAACTTGAAGAAGATAGAGACTACGGTGGTAGCCCAGGCGGATTGATCGCTGTAAACCACACAAACTCTGAAGTTTCATCTTGGCATGCTGGTTTCGCACTAACATGGCACTTTGAATAAGTCATAGCTTGTTTGATATGTAATACAGATTAGTTGTAATATCTGTATGAAGAATAAAAGCCAGGACATTTGTCCTGGCTTTTGTTCTCAATAACTAACTATAAAGAGAGACTGTTATGAAAAAACTACTTAATATTGTGTTGTCTGCTAGCTTCCTAGCAGCTTCACTGACTGCTGTAGCAGAAGAAGCAAAAGGCCCAACAATATTTGAACGCATCGGTGGCGAACCTGTAGCAAGAGAAATCGTTTCTGACATCTGGGATAATCATGGTAAAAACCCGATCGTTAAAAACCGTTTCCAGTACAGCGATCCTGTTTATGTAAAACAAAAAGTATATGAAATTTTCGCAATGGCTACCGGCGGCGACGTTGAATATACTGGCCAAGACATGAAAACAACACATGCAGCAATGAATATCAGTGAAATGGAATTCAATGCTGTTGTTGACGATATTATGGACGCATTAGACGAAAACCATATCGCAACACAAGAAAAAAATGAGATTTTAGCAATTCTTTGGTCTGTTAGACCTGATGTTGTTAACTCAAACATCTCTACAAAAGCACTGTCTCCAGCTACAGCTGCACACGCTCACTAATAAGCGTTTATGGTTTCCAGCCCTCTTGTTCCAAGAGGGCTGAACTTTAAACTAGTTCACCCTCCCGTTCCAAACAAGTAACACCACTAACAAGACTAATCTGTCTAGCACCCCTACTTCCTAAGAAAAAACCTAAGCAAGGGTTTTTATTGGCAAATTTAACCAAACACGCTATAGTCACGCCTTTTTAAAATAGAGGTCTATTTCTATCATGACTGATTTGGTATTCCATAAAGCAGAAAAATATATTGAGGAAGACTTAGAGTATTATTTTTCTGGTGAACGCGATATTCATAGTCAAGTTAAACCTGGTCAAGATATTTATAGCTTTACCCCCGACTCAAGCCATCTGAATATTGATTATCAAGATGGTAAAGTCGGTAACTTCTTTTTTCCCTTCGCACCCGGATCATTAGACCGCGTATATATTGGTATTAGTTTTCCTTTATTTGCAAATAATTGGGGAGCGGCTTTTCTCAGACACTTAATGACGCTGGTTAAACCTGATGGATGTGTCGTATTGCCTGTTTATCCTGAAATGCAAGCTTCAGAAAAAAACTTTTGGGCTAGAAGCATTCTTGAGAATATTTTTATCAGCAGAAGCCGCTGGAAAGGGATGAGCAACATTTGGGCAGAAAATGATGGCGTTATGTCTATGCGTATTGGCCGGAAAAGCCCACCAGAAATCAGTAGTACAGCGAACTATTTACTAAGGCAAGGCAGTCAAGCTGCAATTAGACAATCGATTCGTCATCCTGAATACGATATCACGACTAGCGATAATTTCTTAAGTTTGCATACTGCTCATTGGCAGAATGTAACAACCAGCGCCTTAGTAGAAAAAATCGTCCAAGACCATTTTGGCCGAAAAGGTGCTGTTCACTTTTGCGCTCTAGGTCCTGACCTAAATAACAGTATACTCGCAACCGAACTTCTGCTTAGCCCTTATATTAATATCGAAAGTGCCGCCAGTGAAATACCTAGTAATGAACTTGCCATACATGACCCTCAAGACATTATTGCTTATCATAATAGGGAAGTGGGCGATAAGTTACGCATAACGTCAGAGCAAGGCGCTGCTTTGACTGCTACGGGCCTTAATGTTATTAGTTTAATTAATGCCTTAACGACTCTCAATCATGAAGAGCAGTCAAACTTAATTAACATGGCATGGAAAAAGCTTGCTACAGGCGGCCTCTTAATCGTTCGTGAGAGTGACTCCGCCTTATCGCCCGATCACCTTAACAGCTTGCTTACGCCCCTTGGCAAGACTAAACACTATTCATCACTTGTTGCATCTGAGCATAACCTGGACGTAGAGATAAGCCATTATTCACTCCTTATTGAGCAAGAGCTCAGAGAAGAAAATAAGAATAGAACCGGTATTTTTTGGGTCGTTCAGAAATAGTTCAGCTTTCTAGTGTAATATCCTAACCACTAACAAGATGCGCAATATTAACCACTGTGTAGGCTTGCGGGGCTATACGACCTCTTGATTTTAAGTTTCTACTTAAATACCTATGAATACAGTAAATAAGGACAGAACTTTGCACATTAGCGTCCGTTAGCGACTTTGTTTAAGCTGTACTAAGGGATTTATGTCAACAAAATTGAAAACATATTTGATATCAAGTTAAGAGTTGTTAATAATATATTGTTAATAGCTTAAATTATTGCACTAGAAATATAGGTTTATACGTAGTCACAAAGTGCAGGTGTCTAGCGTAATGTATAGGCTTACAAATTATTTTATAGAAACCATACAGGTGGATAGTGAAAAAGTTATCTGAAAGCAAAACTGATTTACTTCAAGAAATCAAGGCCGAAGCAGCAGAGTTACCGCAAAAGAAACGCCGTGACTTTATGCTCAACGGATTAAAATTAACTGCGGGCACAGCCCTCGCCACAGCTGTTGGAAAAGTTGCTGCTGGTCAGGAAAACCTTCCCCCTAATATTCCTGCATGGAGCAAGACGTTAGGGCGAGGCGTTGTTTCTGTACCCTACGGACTGCCATCAAAACATGAAGCAGATGTCGTTAGGCGAACTGTCGAATGGTTGACTGCTGACGAAATCGCTTCTATCAGCATGACGCCACTTCATAAGCAGAAAGGTATCATCACTCCAAGTGGGTTACATTTCGAGCGTTATCATGGTGGCGTTCCAGAGGTAAACCCTGATGATCATCGACTCATGATCAATGGCTTGGTCGAACGACCGCTGCTTTTGACTATGGATGACATCATGGCTTTCCCGTCAGAATCACATATCCATTTCTTAGAATGTCCAGCCAATGGCGGTATGGAATGGCGTGGCGCGCAAATGGAAGCGCTCCAGTTCACTCACGGCATGATCAGCGGCTCTGAATGGACAGGGGTTATGCTCTCGACCATCTTACAAGAAGCTGGCCTTAAACCTGGCGCCAAGTGGGTCTTAGCAGAAGGTGCTGATGCAGCGGGTATGACACGAAGTATTCCGATCGATAAGGCCTTAGACGATGCAATGGTCGTCTTTGCACAAAATGGTGAAATGTTGCGTCCAGAGCAAGGTTACCCTGTGCGCTTATTCACACCAGGCTGGGAAGGCAACACCAGTGTCAAATGGTTACGTCGCTTAGAAATCGGTGACAAGCCATGGATGCACCGTGAAGAAACTTCCAAATACACAGATTTATTGGCCGACGGCAAAGCGCGTAAGCACAGTTATGTGCAAGAAGTGAACTCTGTTATTACTAGCCCATGCCCTGAAAGCCCCGCTAAACGTAAGGGCCTGATGCAGTTAGAAGGTTTCGCCTGGTCTGGCCGCGGTAAAGTCTCACGTGTTGACATATCTCTTGACGGTGGTGTGTCATGGAAAACAGCCGAACTAAAAGGTTTAGTGCTAACAAAATCAATGACACGTTTTAGCATGGAAATTGACTGGCAAGGTGAACCTTTACTTCTACAAAGTCGTGCAATTGATGACACAGGCTATGTACAGCCAACGTATGCTCAATTACGTGAGGCTAGAGGTACGAATTCAATCTATCATAAGAATGCTATCCACACATGGCAGCTAAATACAGATGGGACGGTAAACAATGTACAACTCGGTTAAAAAATATTTAAAAGTACTGGTTTTAGCCACAGCTGCTCAAGGGCTTTTTGCTACTGCCGCTCATGCGAAAGAGCTAGGTCATTATGGCCTTGGACGTATTGCCACAGAAGAAGAAATTGCTGGTTGGGATATTGACATTAGGCCGGATGGTTTAGGTTTACCTGAGGGCAGTGGCTCAGTTTCCGCTGGAGAAGGCTTATATGAAGCCCAGTGTGCATCTTGTCACGGCTTATTTGGTGAAGGTGAAGGTCGCTGGCCCGTCCTGGCTGGTGGTGAAGGAACATTGACCGATGACCGCCCACAGAAGACTGTCGGTAGTTACTGGCCTTACGCAAGTACATTATGGGATTACACTCGTCGTGCGATGCCTTTTACTGCGCCACAGTCATTATCTGTTGATGAGACCTATGCTATTACAGCATATGTTCTGTACCTCAATGAACTCGTAGAAGAAGACTTTGTTTTAACTAAAGAGAACTTCTTAACCGTTAAAATGCCTAATGCAGACGGCTTCTTTGAGGATAACCGCCCAGATGTTAAAAACACAGCTTGTATGAAGGATTGTAAAGATCCTGCTTCCATTAAGGTTGTTTCTACCATCGCCGGTGTTACACCTCTCGAGCATTTAGAAGAGGATGGTGCCGCTGAAGAGAGCGAAGCATCTGAACCCGCAAATGTTCATGGTAAAGCGATATACAAACAATCTTGTGCTGTGTGCCATGACCATGGTGTCGCGGGCGCGCCAAAAACTGGTGATAACGAGATATGGGCTGATCGACTTGTCCCAGGTATGGAAGCTGTTATTCAACGTGCCATCACTGGTTACACAGGTGAAAATGGCGTTATGCCTGCTAAAGGCGGCAATATGAGCTTGAGTGACGAAGATGTCTCTGCTGCTGTTCACTATATGATTGAGCAAAGCCAATAGGCTCGAAAATAAATCTAAGAGGATATATTCGGTCATGAAAAAGTTAACGCAACTTATTACAGCAGTAGCCTTATTTTCATTACTGCTGTCAACAGCCTATGCAGACAGCGTTGCGGAAGGTAAGGAACTCTCCTTTGATAGAAAAAAAGGAAATTGTTTAGCCTGCCATATGATGGATGACGGTGAGTTACCAGGTTTAGTCGGACCACCTTTAATGATGATGGAAGTCAGATTTCCGGACCGTGCAGTGCTAAGAGAACAAATTTGGGACGCAACAATCAGAAATCCAGCCACATCAATGCCCCCTTTTGGTAAGCATCGTATGATGACTGAAGAAGAGATTGATAAAGTCGTGGATTACCTATACACGCTATAGCCCCCAATAAATATAAAAAGATAACTTTGGAGAAAATACAATGCAACGAAGATTACTACTTAAAGGCCTTTTAGGCTTTACAACAATGGCAGCAGCAATGACTGCAATGCCAAGGCTTGCAATGGCCAAATGGTCTAAAGCTTTTGATAGCACAACTGTTGATGGCGCTTTGAATGACCTTTACGGCAGTGCAGCATTAACTAAAGATGACAAAATTACTTTAAAAGTGCCTGAAATCGCAGAAAATGGTGCCGTTGTACCCGTGACTGTTAAAACGAAAATGGCCAATGTCACCAACATCAGTATCTTTGCTGATAAAAACCCACAACCTCTAGCAGCATCATTCACTTTACCTGAAGGGACTGCTCCTAATGTTTCTATCCGTATCCGCCTTGGAGAAACACAAGTCGTTAAAGCAGTTGTCGAAGCTGACGGTAAGCTCTACACAACAGAGCAAGAAGTTAAAGTTACTATCGGCGGCTGTGGCGGTTAATCTAGATAAGATATTGAGGATAGAAATATGAAAATTAAAGCAAAAATGAAAAAAGATATGGCCGTAATTAAGGTGTTAGCAAAACACCCTATGGAAACGGGCCTACGTAAAGATAAGAAAACCGATAAAGTTATTCCTGCTAAGTTCATTAAAGAGCTTGTCTGTAAGCATGGCGATAAAGAAGTATTCCATGCAGATTTTGGTCGCTCGGTTTCTAAAGACCCTTACCTGTCATTCTCTTTCGCTGGTGCAAAAAAAGGCGACACTGTTTCAATGACATGGATTGACAACACTGATGAAACGCTCACTGTTGAAGCACCTATTAAATAAGACACCACATTCAAGGATCTTTGATATGAAAGGTATAACTTGTTTGTCTGCAGTTGTACTTGGCTCCCTGCTTATTAGTGGGCCAAGTTATGCAGATCCTCAGTCTGATCAAGATGACATTAGGGCATTTTTTCAAAAACGTTTTCCTAAAGTCGAGTTAGCAGGTTTTGCTGATGGTGTTTACGCCATTAACCAAAATGCACGAGAACAATGGGAAGAAATTGAAGAGTTCCCCCCTTATGAAGACGCTGTTGATGAGGGTCAAACTTTGTTTGAAACACCTTTCGCAAATGGCAAAAGCTATGCGGATTGCTTCCCTAATGGTGGTATTGGCATCAAACAGGATTATCCTAAATTTGATACTGAAACAGGCCAAGTCGTCACCATTGAATCAGCTATTAACCACTGCCGTAGCACTAATGGGGAAGAAGCTTTGCCCTATGGCCAGGGTGAGTTAGCTTATGTTTCTGCTTACATGGCATCGACGTCACGAGACAATATCATTAATGTTGTTATACCTGACGATGAGCGTGCTTTGGCAGCTTATGAAGCCGGCAAAAAAATGTTTTATGAACGTAAAGGCCAACTCAATATGGCTTGTGCGACATGTCATATTAGCAGTGCTGGGGCGCAGCTTCGTGCTGAGATTACAAGCCCTGCTTTAGGCCATACTACACACTTCCCAGCTTTCCGCTTCGGATGGGATGATATTGGCACCCTGCAAAAACGTTATGCTGGCTGTAACACGCAAGTGCGCGCTAAGCCTTTTGCATTGCAAAGTGAGCAATATCGTAACTTAGAATATTTCCACACATATATGGCTAACGGCTTACCGCTGAATGGTCCTGGCTCAAGGAAATAACATCATGGCAAAAACAAAATATACAACCTTCATGGCTTTATTCGCAGCTGCAACGTTGATGGCTGGCTGTTCTGATTCAGGCACGGATACCATGACAGATAAACCAGCTTCGGCTCAGCATGATGAAGCTGTCGATATCGACACCTTAATCAAAAATGCAGAAGCAGCGCGTGCTGAGGCTGATAAACTTGGCTTTGAATGGAGCGTGACAGCCCCCCTGTTAGAGGAGGCACATGCTGCAGCTAAGGCCGGTAACCATGAGCAAGCAATTGCTCTGTTCCAAGAAGTGAAACACCAATCTATGCTTGCTATAGAACAGGCTCACTATGCTGATAAACATTGGCAATTACTTATCCCTGTAAATGATTAATTTACTTTTAAAATAATCGAAGGAAAAAGACATATGAATAAAACGACACTTAAAATTGCGGGTCTGTTTTTATCACTTTTCGCTGCAGGCTCTGCATCGGCACTTGATGTACAGCTCACACCCGATTTAGCATCAGTTGATGTGATGAGTCACGGTGAAACAGTGACTATCATGAGAAATCAAGATACTAGCAACACAATCATCGCTGATTACGCAAAAACATCTAGAAAATGCCCTCCTTTCTGTATCCGTCCAATTGTTATCGCTGAAGGCGTTGAGACATTGGGTGAGTTAGAAATCATTCACTACGTCAAAATGCATAGTGATGGTGATGATTCAATCTTAATTATTGATTCACGCACACCTGATTGGGTTGCTAAAGGTACTATTGCTGGTTCAGTTAACATTCCTTGGACACACCTAGATACCGCTAAAGGCGCTAGCCCATTTGATATTGCTGAAATCATGCAAGAAAGATTTGGCGTAGAAGAGCAAGAAGGTCTATGGAACTACGAAAATGCTAAAACATTAGTCTTGTTCTGTAATGGTATGTGGTGTGGTCAATCACCAAGAAATATCAAAACTTTATTGAAATTCGGCTACCCTGCTGCAAAAATCAAGTGGTACCGTGGCGGTATGCAAAACTGGGAAACTTTAGGTTTATCTACAGTTAAGCCTAAGTAAGCTACCCAGCTATACTTAAACTGCACAACCAGACAGCCCGGGACTAAGTTTTAAAACGCTAGTTCTGGGCTGTTTTTATTTCTCCTACTGAAAAATGGTTAATTATGAATCGTCGTGAATTTACTCAGTTACTTGCAATAGCTAGCGCAGCCAATATTTTCCCTAGAACTGCGTTTTCTAATCACTCAGAACCATCGCCTGAAAGTATGTATGACATACCTAGCTTTGGTAATGCCCGATTGCTTCATATTACTGATAGCCATGCTCAGTTAAAACCCATTTACTTTCGCGAACCCAGCGTCAATATTGGTATTCGTCATGAAGATGGTAAGCCGCCGCATATCGTTGGTAAACACTTCTTAGATTACTTCAATATGAATGCGGGCGGCATTCAATCACATGCCTTCACTTCGCTCGATTTCATTGCTTGCGCTGAAAAATATGGCAAAGTCGGTGGCTATGCGCATCTCAGTACTTTAGTTAAGCAATTACGCCAAAGCTATGGCGATGCTGATCGTTCATTGCTTCTTGATGGTGGTGACACTTGGCAGGGTTCGGG
>JABGUA010000203.1 GCA_018646825.1 Piscirickettsiaceae bacterium | reverse complement strand
TGTCACCGTTTGCCACCTTCCATAAACAGATCCGCTGTGAGGGATGCCCGGTGACTAGATATTTATGATCTGATGAGAAATCGACGGCCGATGTTGTCGTTTTAAAAGAAGGAAAGTTAGGTAAAGGAATATCTTTCGGTAAATCCGATATTCTCAAAGTATATTTCTTCTTGCCAGTTTTAATATTCCAAAAATGGGTCTGGTCATTACCTGCACCAGTCAACACATAGCCCCCCTTTCGTATAAAAGGCGACAATATTCACGCCATTATCGTGTTTCCATTTGCGAAGCTGCTTGCCAGTTTCTGAGCTCCATAACCTTGCCATGCGATCATCGCCGCCTGTTAGTGCATATTTCCCACTGGGTGAAATCGCAACAGCATTAATCAACTGGTCAATTGGCGCCCCCACTGGTTTTCCATCATGCCTTAGGATATGAACAACACGGTTTTCAATAACATCAAAATAAACTGCGGTACGATCTTGCAAAGCAAATAGAACATAGTCGCCATGTTTCGATAAGGCCATGGTTTTAATTCTGACAGGAAAGCTTAACCGCATCATCGGCTTCCCATTGGCCATTTCCCATAGAACGACAGTATCTATTTCGGCTGTTGCAGCGACCTTGCCATCAGCAGAAAATGCCACGGATGTAGTCGTCCCTGCCTCTCCTGCTGTATTTTGCCAGCTGTAAATAACCCGGTTTTTCTCAATATGCCAGAGCTTAGCAGGCCCATCTGTATCGCCAACAAGGACATATTTTCCATTCGGTGAATATGCCGCGGCATAGCTACTTAGTTCACTGTGCGCCCACTCTTTATCGGCCTGACGCTCTGATGAACACGCCGATAACAACGTGCTGATAAGTAGAATGAGTGTCAGTCGCAATGTCATTGTCTTTAAGATTTTGGCAGTGTGACGCCTTGCTGTCCTTGATATTTACCATTTCGATCAGCATAAGATGTTTCACAGATTTCATCTGATTCAAAAAATAACATCTGGGCGACGCCTTCATTGGCATAGATCTTAGCTGGTAACGGTGACGTATTTGAGAATTCTAATGTGACGTGGCCTTCCCATTCTGGTTCTAAAGGCGTGACATTGACGATAATACCGCAGCGAGCATAGGTCGACTTGCCTAGACAAACTGTGAGGACATTTCGAGGAATTTTAAATCGTTCTACCGTCCTAGCCAACGCAAAAGAGTTTGGCGGAATAATGCAAACATCTGAGTTCACATCGACAAAACTGTCTTCATCAAAGTTTTTCGGATCAACAATGGTCGAATTAATATTGGTAAATATTTTGAATTCGTTTGAGCAACGGACGTCATAGCCATAGCTTGAGGTGCCATATGAAATCATTCGACCATTTTCACTTTCACGCATTTGACCTGATTCGAAAGGTGAAATCATGTCATGTTGCTCTGCCATTCGGCGAATCCATTTATCAGATTTGATACTCATATTATCGTCATTTTATCCGGTTAAATTAACTGTCTTTATAATAACTGATGCTTTTAGCAAAGTTGGCTTTATTTCTAATCGTTTTGTACAACAATATTTGGGAATGCTGAGGCATAATCTTTGCCTTGCATGGCTAGCCTTGCAGCAACGCGGGTAGCAATCAAGCGATAGGCTTTTGCAATATCGCCCTCTGGGCCTATTGCTACTGTCGGTTGACCATTATCTGCATTTTCTCGAATACGAATGTCTAAAGGCAACGCACCTAACAAGTCCATATCGTATTGGTCCGCCATGCTCTGCCCGCCACCACTACCAAAAATATGCTCCTCATGGCCGCATTCGCTACAGATATGGGTACTCATATTTTCAATGACACCCATCACTGGCACATTGACCTTTTCAAACATTTTCAATGCTTTCCTGGCATCTAACAGCGAGATATCTTGTGGCGTCGTGACGATAACAGCGCCACTCACCGGCACGTTTTGCGATAAGGTTAAATGGATATCTCCCGTACCCGGTGGCAAGTCAATCACCAAATAATCTAAGTTATCCCAATTGGTGTCATTGAGTAATTGTTGTAATGCTTGTGTCACCATCGGGCCACGCCAGATCATCGGCTCTTCTTCATCTATTAGATAACCAATTGACATGCTTTGTAAGCCATAACTTTCAATGGGTTTAATACTTTTGCCATCAACTGATTCTGGTTTCTGACTTTTACCCAACATTCTCGGCTGGCTTGGGCCATAAATATCAGCATCTAAAATACCCACATTGGCACCTTCAGCCGCTAAGGCTAGGGCCAAATTGACCGCGGTGGTTGACTTGCCTACGCCGCCTTTACCTGAGGCAACGGCGATAATGTTTTTAACACCGGCCAAGCCTTTTACACCTTGTTGGACTTTATGTTTGATGACTTGCCAATCTAAGGTGACTGACACGGACTCTGCTTCGGTATTTTGCTTTAATAATGCTGTGAGTTCTGACACTAGCTGCTGTTTATGACCGTCTACTGGATAGCCCAAAGTTAGATTGACATTCAGCGAGCTTCCATCAGCCTCAACAATTATTTTAGTATGGCTATCACCTAAGTTAACCCCACTTAATGGGTCCTGATAGGTATTAATTAACTGCTTGATTTGGTCAAGATCTAACATTCATCACTCCGGATAGGGGGAATAAGGCTTTAGTGAAGCGCCTTTAATCTCGTTATTTTAACTTGATTGACCACTAACTTCACCCATAGTTCTATTGTGGACATTATAAATGGAGCAAGGATTTACAACACGATGCCGCTATTTGTGTTGATACAACAATTTGTTCATTTTAGTAATGTTCGACACGCTAATTTCTTTTGGACAAGCCCGTTCACATTCGCGGTAATTACTACATGTACCAAACCCTTGGGTATCCATCTCAGTTAACATTTTTTTTGCGCGCTGTGAGTCAATTTCACCTTGTGGCAAGCTCGATAAATGACTTACTTTTGCGGCCACGAATAAAGTCGCTGATGCATTGGGACAGACAGCTACACAGGCGCCACAGCCAATGCAGGTTGCAGCATCGAAGGCATCATCTGCTGTTTCTTTCGCAATGGCTATCGTATTCGCTTCGCTCGCAGAACCTGTTCGCGTTGCAATATAGCCACCGGCTTGGATGATCTTATCAAACGCAAATCGATCAACAACAAGATCCTTCACAATGGGAAAAGCCGTCGCTCGCCAAGGCTCTATCCAGAGTTCTGACTCATCAGCATAATCCCGCATATAAGCTTGGCAGGTTGTTGTCGCTCGGTGCTTGCCATGGGGTGCGCCATTAATCACCAAGCTACAAGATCCACAAATACCTTCTCGACAATCGAAATCAAAAGCAATGGCATCATGACCATTGGTAATTAGCTGTTCATTGAGCGCATCCATCATTTCTAAAAATGAGGTACTTTCACTCACATCAATTTGATACTGCTCAAAGTAACCTTGCGCGATGGCGTTTTTTTGTCGCCAGATATGTAAGTTAAATATCATCGGTAATTTCTTGTGTTAGGTCTCACGAACTCGAAGTGCAACTCTTCTTTGTACAATACGGGCATACTGATATGGCCGCTGTATTGCCAAGCTGCAACATAGGAAAAGTCTTCATCATGCCGCTGTGCTTCACCATCATCGCTAATATGTTCTGCGCGCGCATGACAACCGCAAGATTCTTCACGTGTTAAGGCGTCGATACACATTAATTCAGCTAATTCAAAAAAGTCTGCGATTCGCCCAGCACGCTCCAGAGTCTGATTTAAATCTTTATCTTCACCAGTAACTTTAACTTGCTGCCAAAATTGTTGTCGTAAGTCCTTAATCTGGATAATTGCAGATTCCAACTCACTTTTTTCTCGTGCCATGCCGCAAGCATCCCACATGATACGGCCTAATTCACGATGGAACTCATCCGGTGTTTTTTGTGGGTCGGGGGCATTCAATAATTGATCAATTCTTGCTTGACTCGATGCTAAAGCCTCTGCTGCTTCCGGATAATTTTTGTCTAAATCTAGCGGTTTTTGTTGCGCTAGATAATTTGACACTGTCGTCGGCAACACAAAGTAACCATCAGCCAATCCCTGCATTAAGGCACTGGCACCTAAACGATTGGCGCCGTGATCTGAGAAGTTGGCTTCACCCGCTGCAAACAAACCTTTGGTTGCTGTCATTAAATTATAATCTACCCATAAGCCGCCCATTGTGTAATGGACTGCAGGATATATACGCATGGGAGTTTGACTCGGGTTTTCATCCGTTATTCTTTGGTACATTTCGAATAAGTTGCCATATTTTTCTTGTATGGCCTCTTCGCCTTGTTCCATGATAGCCTTAGCAAAATCAAGATAAACGCCCAGCTTTTTACCTCCAATTTCATAGCCTACGCCGCGGCCTTCATCGCAAATCAATTTAACTGCGCGTGAGGCAATATCACGTGGCACGAGGTTACCAAACGCGGGATACATTCTTTCTAAAAAATAATCACGATCTTGCTCTGCAATATCTTCTGGTTGTTTATCGCAATCTTCTACATTTTTGGGTGCCCAAACACGACCATCATTACGCAAAGACTCACTCATTAAGGTTAACTTAGATTGCAATGTGCCATGTTGTGGAATACACGTCGGGTGAATTTGAGTAAAAGAGGGATTAGCAAATAAAGCGCCCTTTTTATGGGCTCGCCATGCTGCTGATGCATTACATCCTTTCGCATTCGTCGACAGGTAAAATACATTGCCATAGCCACCTGTACACAAGACCACACAATCAGCCATATGGCTTTCGAGTTTTCCAGTTACAAGATCTCGGGTCACAATGCCTTTAGCTTGACCATCGACCATAATAAGATCTTGCATCTCACACCGCGAGCGATGTGTGACTGAGCCGGCCTCTATCTCTTTACTCATTGCTTGATAAGCACCTAGCAAGAGTTGTTGACCCGTCTGCCCTCGTGCATAAAAAGTACGTGATACTTGCGCACCACCAAAAGATCGATTGGCTAAATAACCACTGTATTCACGTGCAAACGGCACACCTTGAGCAACTGCTTGG
>JABGUA010000199.1 GCA_018646825.1 Piscirickettsiaceae bacterium | reverse complement strand
CCTCAGCCCATGCATCACACAAAACGCACGCCTGTATCTCACTGAAACAACGCGGTTATTCACGCAATTATGGGCTAGTTTGCAATCTGGGGAAGCAGATGGCGGTGTTCTCAGACATGCTAGGTAAGGCATGGACGCGTTTCACTTTTAATATCTGGCCCCTCCAAATCTCACCCTCGCCAAATGTGCTTCTAATTAAAACAAGAAACCCTTAAAGGGTGGTCGAAAAGGTGGCCTAATCTTAATTTTATTTAAATTATGTATTATTTCCAATTACTTAAAAAGTTAAGTGGCGGTGTCGTTAAATATACGATAGTTTGTATTAGATTAAAGTCATATCAATGAAATTGAAATGTGTCAAAAATGACCCAAATAACTCCTAATAATTTTTTCAGATGAAATTTTAAGAGTTGGTGTTTAGAATGTGCTTATGCATTGTCTCAGAAACATAATATTATTTATCTTACTAATTATATCGGATCAATTATCAGCTAAGGAATTAAGAGTACTAACTTCTTTTCCACAAGAATTGTCTGATGCATATGTAACAATGTGGCAGAATGCAAAACCTGACTCAGAAATTATTATACTAAATAAAAACACAGTAGCTGGCATAAACGAAATACTTAGAGGTAATGATCGCGGCTTTGATATCTTCTGGGCTTCTTCACCAGAAGCTTTCGAATTATTGTCTCGCAACGGATCGTTTGTAGATGATGCCACATGCGGTGAAGCTGGACCAGCAGCGACAGAACCATTCGCCTTATCCTCGGTTGGTTGGGCTCGAAGAACTGACAGTAAATTATTCATGCCTGCGGAATGGAACGATATGTTGCACCCAATATACCGTGATAAAATTGCAATGGCGCGTCCCGCGCGTTCTGGCAGCACTCATATGCTGGTTGAACAACTATTACTGGTACGTGGCTGGGAAGATGGTTGGGCATATCTATTAGAACTTGCAGGTAACCTATCAACTTTAACTGCGCGCGCTTTCGGGGTTCCCGATGGTCTCGCCAATCACCGTTTTGAAATTGGGCTTACAATTGATTTTCTTGCTCAGTCACAACGCGATTTATTAAACTTTCGATATGGGCGCCCAATAGTCTTAATGCCAGCTCAGGTAGGAATCTTAAGGGGGGGACTTGCTTCAGATAATGCCTGTGATTTTATCAGAATGTTACTATCACGAGACGGACAACTTACCTTACTTTCTCCCGAAATCTCACGAATCCCTTACGATGGCACAGTGCGAGCCGAATATGAAAAACAATTACCCAAAGGCATTTCAGAGGCCTTGCAACTTTCTTGGCTAGATTATGATGCTGAGACAACATCAGATCGTTATTGGGCAGTAAACACATTGTTTGACTTGCTACTGACTGAAGTCCTTGTAGAACGTCGTAATTTTTGGCGACGGTTTTATGAATTAGAGCAGCAAATTGAACATAATGACCTAAGGCTTTTACGTAATTTACTCACGACTATATCAATCTCAGAAGAGGAAGCCATATCAGCTACATCAAGTATCAATGAACGCGGGAGATCAATAGCTGGTGCTGGCATACTTGACACATCCGTAATTATGGATTGGCGAGAGCGCAACAAGCAATTGATGTCCCAAATCGATGTAACTTTACGCGAGCTTGAACAAAAGGCCCCACAGTGAAAAAATTATGGGACAAGTTTATTCCAAAAATTTGGACTCGATTATTCCTTATGATTGTTGTTGCTATCCTCCTTACTTGGATAGTAATTGGAGCATCATATTATTGGCTAGGTAACGCGCGTCTTGTGGTTTCAAACTTAAGCACAGTTCAGGCACCAAATTTAGCCCAGACCTCTCGGTTATCGGCCCAAACAACCGATATTGCGATGCTCAGCAATCGCATCTTATCGGAAGGTAGTACATCATCAAGTAATCTTGAAGCTTTACTTAAGACGTCTGTTTCGGAACTCATCGCGTTCATAAATGATGGGCTCGACACCACTCTTACACCATACGATGCTGAGATATTGCAACGCCAATTATTACTTGTCATAAGACACTTAAGCCAAACACAAAAAATAGAGATCCGCATACGCAATAAGATTGAGCAACTACGTTGGTTGAACGTCGATGTTCAAGACGAAGCGGCGGCTGTAATGGCTGACTTTGCATATAATATTGAAGTTCTGACCCGCAGACTTGCTCAAGAGTCAAACCCAAGCATCCGAACAGAAATGGCAAAAATACTTACCCATGAGCTCCACCTACAATCCATTTTCTCAAATATAGGTAACGACACAGCCACTGGAACTACGCTTGCCATGCAAATTTCGACTAGCCAGTCATCCGCTCAGCTTGATCAATTCGAAGATCTAATTGCAGACGCATTGGCACGGATAAACGTTAATATTAACATATTACCTTCGAAGCCTGAATATCAATTCATACGGCAAGCATCTGAAACATTAGAACTGATGACAACACAACCAAATGGCTTGGTTCACGAACGCAAAGCGTGGCATCAAACTCGGCAAAAATTCAGCGGTGAACTTGATACAGTTATGTTTCTTCTCAAAGATATGCAGACCAAATTATTGTCGCAAGCCGAAACTCAGCGTGCTGAAATAAGTTTACTGGGTGAAAGTTTTTCAGAAAATGCTGCGATCACTTTGAATTTACTTTTAGCAATGACTATTGGTGCAGCAGCAGGAGGTTTGGCGATCTTGTTCTACTATATTCGTCCCTCAATAATTCAGCCAATGGAAAACTTGACAACAGCTATGCGCCAGATTGCAGATGGCAAACCACACATGCTAAATGATTTACCTGTAAGAGATGATGAAATTTCACATTTGGAAATAGCGGTGAATGCTTTCCAGAACTCAGTTACTGAGCGAGATCAAGCAATTCAGGATTTACACCAAACTCAAAATGAGTTGGTGCAAGTGGGTAAAATGGCGGCCTTAGGCAATCTTTCTGCGGGGATTAGCCACGAATTAAACCAACCTCTTGGCGCAATCCGGCAGCGACTGCGGCTGGCTCAAAAGGCCACAAAAAAGAATGACACTACCAATCTAAATGTTCAGTTAACTAAAATTGATGATCTTGTTAATCGCATAGAGCGTATAATTTTACATTTGCGCAGATTTGCGCGTAGATCTGAATACCTCAGTGAAAATGTTTCTCTTGAACGTGTTTTTACTGGAGCGCAGGAGCTTCTAAGCACACAATTATTAGATCACCAGATTATGGTAAATATGGACCCCTCACTTAAAGGTACCACAGTGGTCGGTGATGCTATTTTGGTTGAACAAGTTTTGGTTAATTTACTATCCAACTCATGCGACGCCATAATAGCAACCGGTGGAAAAGGAGAGATTTTAATTCGCAAAGAAAAAAGTACTGCTGATCAGCTTGTCTTTTCAATTATAGATACTGGTATTGGCCT